>NZ_CP051207.1 GCF_012516395.1 Dolichospermum flos-aquae CCAP 1403/13F | reverse complement strand
TTCAGGCTAGAGGAGCAATGGATCACCCAGAAGTCAAGAAGCTGATTGACTCTAAACTGGAGGAAGCATCTAAAAGTGGGCGTGTCTCAGCCTTTAAAGCCCAGATTGCCGCAGATACAGCAGATTTTGACGCAGACACCGTTGCTCGGTTGGACAAGGTTACTAATGAGCAGGTAAAGCGACGGGGGACAATTGCTCGGCCAACTGCCTTACTGGTGGACAAGTCCGGCTCAATGGAGAATGCGATCGCTGTTGGTAAGCAACTCGCTGCTTTAATTTCTGGTATCACTCAGGCAGAATTGTTTGTCTATGCCTTTGATACTATTCCCTATCCTGTTACGGCAAAGGGTAAGGAGTTAACTGACTGGGAACGTGCTTTCCAGTACATCAATGCAGGTGGTGGTACTAGTATCGGTTGTGCGTTGGAAGCAATGCGGAAGAAGAAGCAGGTTGTTGACCAGATTATCGTGGTAACGGATGAAGGTGAAAATGCTGCTCCTTACTTCGGTCAGGTTTACAAGAGCTATTGCCGGGAGTTGGCGATCATGCCGAATGTGGTGATTGTCCGTGTGGGTGGTCATTACAACTGGATTGAGACTCAACTTAAGCAGCAACAAGCACCTGTAGATACTTTCACTTTCGCCGGTGATTACTACAGTTTGCCGAACCTTGTCCCACTCCTAACGCGCCCTTCTCGTCTAGATTTGCTGATGGAGATTTTGGATATGCCTTTGCCTGTAAGGGTGGATAAATGAGGTTAGAAGGGATGAGATTTTCTCATCCCTGGTCATTAATGCCTCTAAATTAGATTCGTTAAATTCAAAAAAACCTATATTCTTTAAGAATATATTGCACAAATTTTTCGTATCCTTTTGGATTTTGATAGTAACTTTCTTGAGAAAGATATGCCATTTGAAGCAAAGCAGATTCGCATATTAACATAATGTCAGATAAAAACTCACTATCCAGACGACTTACCACAGAGCCTCCATGTACAGCATTGGATCTTAAGCTATACAGTTTCTTAATATTACTGTAGATATTCATTCTTTCATCTTTTCTTTTACCAACTACATGAGCAGTGAACTCAGATATCTGTTCGCTTATTCCACCTTCACGGCTATTAAATAATGCTTCAAGACAAGTAGCATATTTGATGATTAAGGGATTCAATTCTCTTTCAGACATGGCTTCACCATACCAACAGGGCAAGCGCATCTTATTTTTAGAATGCTTACTGGACAAAGGTTTTGACGATTGTTAATTTTTGTAACTAAAGGTTGAAACCCTTGCTGGGCATGGATTACAGAATTTAGGTGCGTTTGCCCTGACCATACCAATAAAGGGCTGTCCATATCCTTTTTTCAAAATCAGTTAATTCTTGATCACTAACAAATTTACTAATAATTATCTCAACACGATTAAACCATTCATCTACTTTTTTATGAGGAAGTATAGTTTCTATCAAATCTATATTACTATCTGCAAAACGATTACTATTACGTTCAATGGATATGGCTGAGATTATTTCTTCGTTACTTAAATCGGTATGAAATAAAAAAGAAAATCTAGATTCTAAATATTCTTCACCAAGAGTCCCAAAAAAGTTATACCTGCCACCACAACTTGGAATAGTTAATCGAATAAGAGCATATACTCTTTTCATAATCTCATTTGTTAAAATTTTAGATGTATAAGTATCCCTCTTGTTAATATTTACTTGTGCTATCAAATCACATTTGTGAAATACTTCTACATATGAATTACCACCTTCATTATTATTGAAAATAGTCTCAAATAGTTGTTTATGTTTATCAAGAAAATCCAACGGATTTATAAACTTGATTGATCCAATTTCACAACTATCTCCTCTCTTGATAGATGCTCCAATTACAGTAATAATACTCGTTTTTATAGTAGAAATTTCCTTGTCAATTATTGCTCTTAAATCTTCAAAAAGGCACAATGAATGAGAAATACTCAATGTATCAGCTAAATAGAATTTTTCATCTCCTAATAATTTCAGAAGTTTTTCATAAATAAAATTATCAGATACATTTTCTTCAAACTTATTTCCTTTTGAAAAACTTCTGGCTATATTAGATACCAACTGTTTTTGTTTCTGGTTAAGAAGAATATCTAGTGGCAATTCAGCCGATTCAAGAACCTTTGATACACTACTTGAATTTGTATAAGTTATGGTCAAAGATTCTTCACTAACGATTGAGCGGATTGAAATTTGGATATCTTTAAGATCTTTCAATACTAGCTCATGACTAAATTTGCCTTTTTTTAAATATGTACTTTCAGACATTATCAATACCTAAATATATGAATACAAATGTAGCATACTTATAGTATAATAATCTCATGCGTGACCCAACTTGTGGAGCCTACATACCAGTACGAGAGGAAAAGTGACGCTGCCAAATGCAGTGGGCGTGTGTGAACGAGGAGTGCGAAGAACCTGGGAAGTAGGCTTAAAAGTAGCCATCTTTTAAAGAAAGTGTAACAACTCACCAGCGGAGTCCCCCTAGTAACTGAGAACACGCAATGCTCCACCAACTTGCACGCAGGAAATAATTATACTAATTCGTAATTAAGAAAGTTAGATTTTATGCGAGTTTCTAGGTTGAATTTTTAGCTGATTTTGAATAATTGGTATTAATTATGACTAACATATTTAACCTAATCAACCAAATAGCTAATGCAGAAGCACAGTTATCTGAAACTCAATTCCTTGCGCCCTGTGTCAAGGGTGGACGAGTCCGCACAAGGGTGGCAGGGATGGTTTACACCTTCACACCAAAGCCTAGTAAATTCGTCGGTTGGGGCATCTTTCAGGCTGTGGATGAAAAGACAGCAAAGCTGGTGGAAGAAGCAGATTTACCCCAAATTGCCGAATACCTGCAAAACTTTCCTCAAATTCGACTGCGGTTAGCTTACCAACTGCAAAAACAAACTTGGTTAGCATACCCTGTGAATGAAGCTGATATGCGTCAACGGTTGAAGGTGGTTAAGCCGATCGCATTACATTTAGTAACTGAGGGTGTCGTCTTTGAGCAAATCATAGCTCGTTGGGATGGTCAATCCTGCTGGTTTGAGGAAGTTGATCGCCGTACTGATCCAGAAATTGTGGAAACTCTGCAATCTGCTGTTAAAAAATTCACTCCGACACAGGAATTGCAGTTTAAAGGTATTACTCCAGAAATCCGCACGGTGTATGAATTAGCAAGTCAAAGAATTGAGGGTTTTACTCAACCCCAACAGGATGAAAGACGATTGAGAAAGGCGTTACAAATGGGAGGTGGTACTTTAACTCAATTCCATGATCGCGGTGATTATTGGACTGTTGATTGGACTACTGCGGATGGTATTCGTCATAGTAGTGCGATCGCTAAATCTGATTTAACTGTTGTTAGTTCTGGTATTTGTCTGAGTGGACGCGATCGTGATTTTGACTTGCAATCCTTAGTGGGCGTAATGGAACGCTAAGAGGATGTTTGAAAAGTTTTGGGCGACTAGAAGTCGCTACTACACAGGCAAAGTCCACTCCGTGGACTAATAAAAAAGTGGGGTTTTTAACCCGCGTAGGCGGGTTTAGTTTGTATAGCCGCGACTTCTAGTCGCCAGGGCGAGTCTAAGAATGATGGCGACGGATTCAACCAACTTCTGTCGCAATCCAAAATCCAAAATCTAAAATCCAAAATCGAATGAGCATTTTTTTTCACGAACAGCTTTACCGCAGCAATGCTGTGATGAAAAAGCTAAAAGATTATCCGATCACAATTTGTGGGGCGGGTGCATTAGGAGCTAACATTGTTGAAAACTTGGCTCGATCTGGTTTTGATAAACTTACAGTGATTGATTGCGATCGCATTGAGGAACGTAATCTTTCCACCCAACCCTACTATCGTGCTGATGTGGGAGCATTTAAGGCAAAAATTTTAGCCAACAATTTATATCGAGCAATTGGCACTAAAGTTGATGCTAAAACAAAGGAGTTGACACCAGCAAATACTAATCAATTACTCCAAGACAGTCAGTTAATTATTGATACTTTTGACAATAGTGTGGCACGTCAAGCAGTGAAAGATTATGCTGATCAAAAACGTGTTCCTTGTCTTCATGCTGGGCTATCATCTGATTATGCAGAAGTAATTTGGAATGATGTTTATCGTGTTCCTTCTGAGGTTAATGATGATGTCTGTGATTATCCCCTAGCACGAAATCTAGTGATGTTAACGGTTGCTGTGGCCTGTGAGGCAATTATCTCCTTCATTGCTACAGCAGAACAGCGTAACTTCACTATTACCCTCAAGGATTTGACTGTTCAATCTTTTTTTGAGTAAGTTGCCATAGCTTTAGCGTGTTTTTAGTGTGATTTTTTTCAACGAATTTGATACGGCACTTTGCCAGTAAATGAAGTACACATCTTAGGTGTGGGCATCTTGCCCGCTACTAGTGTACCTCACCCAGATAAAATTTGCTGTATCATAAAATTGTATTATGCTCAAAAATCAATGATTGAAACAATTATTGTCTTTGTCATTATTGGGCTAATTATCACGGTAATTTTAGCCAATCCCTTCCTCATTAAAAGGAGAAGAAACCGTCTCAAACGTCGCCCTTTTCCTCCCCTTTGGAATGCCGTTATTGAGAATAATCTTCCTATATATCCCACATTCCGCACCCCAAACTGTCACAGATCAAAAAAGCCCTTAAAGTAGTACATAATAACTAAAGTCAATTCAAAAATTAAGATGCTTAATGATAATAAATAGCATTAAAAGCGAAATGGTGTGAGAAAGTGAAACTTGGTAACAAAAGAAAAAAATGAATTGATAACCAAATAAGAAATAATTGATAACAACAGAAGTATGAGAGGAAACTGTTGTGAAATTAAAACCTCAAGAAATGGAAATTCAGAACATAGACCATCTAGGGATAGTAGCAGGAATCATAGATTCAATCGGAATAGTAGAAATAATAAATGAATTAATAGGAGTCGAAAAAGACGAAAAAGTAAATGCAGGTCAAGTGGTAAAAGCCATGATAATAAACGGGTTAGGATTTGTCTCCAAACCGTTATATATGTTTCCCAAATATTTTGAAACAATAGCCTGTGAGCATTTAATAGGAGCAGGAGTAAAACCAGAATATCTCAACGACGATAAATTGGGGAGAGTCATGGATAAACTGTTTATAAAAGGCTTAGATACAATCTTTTTTATCATAGCCTTAAAAGCTGCTCAAAAATTTGGAGTATCACTATCAACATCACATCTAGACTCATCATCAATGCACGTGCATGGGCAGTATAACACTAGCTTACCATTCGTAATATTTGAGAGTCAAAAAGTAGGAAATAACCAAGAATTAGAAGAATTAGCAGTAAAATCACCAAAAGAAATAACCATCACCTACGGTTATTCTCGTGACCATCGTCCAGACTTAAAACAGTTTATCATAGAAATGATATGTTCAGGAGATGGAGACATACCAATATTTTTAAAACTAGCATCGGGAAACCAAGCTGACTCATCATGTTTTGGTAAAATAGCAGTAGAATATCAAAAACAATTAGAAGTTAATAGTCTCATGGTTGCTGACGCTGCTTTATATACAGAATCAAACCTGAAAATGATGTCAGAATTACGTTGGTTATGTCGAGTACCATTAAGCATAAAAGCAGCAAAATCATTAATATCAACATTAGCAGAATCAGAATTTATTGATAGTACAATACCAGGATATAAATTAGCATCAAAAATCCAAAATTATGCAGGGATAGAACAAAGATGGTTAGTAGTGCAAAGTCAAGAAAGAAAAGAATCAGACCTGCATAAGCTCACACAAAAAATTACCAAAGCAGAATCAAAAGCTGTGCAAGATTTGAAAAAGTTATCACAAGAGAGATTTGCATGTGTTGCAGATGCTATCAAGGCATTATCAAAATTATCAAAACAATTCAAATATCATCAAATTCACGAAAGTACGGTGACTCAAGTAAAATCTAATAAAAAAGATACTTCAGGAGAAATATCCTATCAAATATCAGCTACAGTCTCCCAGGATGAAAGTAAAATTAATACAGAATTGCTGAGTGCGGGACGTTTTATTATTGCGACAAATGTTTTAGATTCAAAGGAACTAAGCAATGATTCTATGCTCAGGGAATATAAAGCTCAACAATCATGTGAAAGAGGGTTTGGTTTTCTCAAAGACCCATTATTTTTTGCCGACAGTATTTTCCTCAAAAGTCCTGAGAGAATAGAGTCTTTGGGAATGATTATGGGTTTATGTCTACTGGTTTATACTTTGGCTCAACGTCATATTAGAAATGCTCTTTTGGAGTCTAAATCAACAATTAAAAATCAATTAGGCAAAGCAACTAATCGTCCTACTTTACGCTGGATTTTTCAATGCTTTCAGTGTATTCATTTGGTTACACTCAATCAGGAGAAACATATTTCTAATTGGAATAAGGACAGAGATTTTATCTTGAGTCTTTTACCAGATGATTGTTTACGTTACTATCAATTAGTCAGCTAATTATCATCTCTATCAATTTAATTTCTATGAGTAAAGATGAGCTAATCTCTTTGATTTATAGCTCCATTTTACTATGTCTATAATTTCGTTTTTTACTTTAATTGATTAGTCTAACTTATAATTATTTCTTGAATATCTCCTTTCGCTTATTCATTGACCTCTCCAGGTGGTGTGCATTCTTATTGCTTCTTATTGAGAATAGATTTTGATGACATTTTTGGTGATTTACTGTTTCTCAAATGCCTTTTTTCACTTTATCTGTTTGTTTTGATGCTCCCTTTGATTTTCATCTCCGTAATTTCCCTCTGTAACATTTTGGGGTGCGGAATGTGGGATCCAGTTAAGCCCTAGTAATTCTGATATCTCCCCTAGTAATCCAAACCCTAGTAAAATGCGACGGTATAAAGGAGAAGGTAGCGGTAACATTCACTGGCGCACAATTACCAAAAAAGGCAAGGATTACCCACAGGCTTACTATCATTTTGAGTTTTGGACTCAGGGCTATCGCTTAGTAAAATCTTCTAAGTACATTCCTAAGCGGTTAATACATCGAGTTGAGCAGTTAGAGCAAGATAAAGCACCCGTTAAAGACATTTTGCAAGTCTTGGGTGTAGAATTGTAAGCATTCAGCAGTTAACCTTAACCATTTGGAATATAAAGTGGCAGCAAGACATGACGCATAGACATTTCCACTTCTAGATTTGCTCTATCTCCATCAGGAACTAACATAGCCGGATGATCTGATTGCTGTAAGTGCATTTTGATACTTGAACTAGGAATAGCTTTAGCAGCTTCTATCAAATACTTGAGATTAAACTGAATATTCAACATCATTTCTGTTGGTAAATTAGCAACAATCACCTGATCACCTTTGCCAAATTCTCGTTCAATAGATAACCGTAACTGTTGTAAACTGCCATCAAACTGCAAATAAATTCCCTTCTCTTTCTTATCTGTTAACACAGATAACCGTTCCAGTGCTTTAACTAACGGTGCTTTTTCTAAAATTACTTCTTTCTCAAAGCTGAATTTAGTTAATAATTGCTCACAATCAGGATAAATTCCTTCCACAACTTGACAGCTAAGAACGACATCTTGCCAAGCAAAACCCAAGCGATTACTTTGAGTATCATACAGCAGATTAATAGATTTCACATCATCATTTAAGTTACGGGCTATTTCTCTCACTACACGACCAGGCAGAGTAAATTGCATAATTTCCTCAGATGGCACTTGTTGAGATTGAACTTCTTGACATGAAACTTGTTGACGAGTTTTTCTGCCAATTCGGTGAGTGCAAAGTTCAGTAATAGCAACTCGATGCCCATCAGTACCAATAAACTTTAATTTCTCCTGTGCCAGTTGGAGATGAACTCCAGTCAAGATATATTTATTTTCATCAGTGCTGACTGCATAAAGTACACCTTTCAAACCATCTTTGAAAATTGTTGTTGCTAAAGACACAGGAGCAGCATCAATTATGTTAGTAGGTGGGAATTCTTCAGCACTAATGCCTCTAATTTCATACTTACCATCAGCATCAGATAAGCACAAACAGCAGATTTTTGTTTGTGGCTTATCATCATCAGTAGATTGAGGATTTTTTGTTTGTGGCTTATCATCATCAGTAGATTGAGTAATTTGAGTTTGACTATTCAGAGAAATAGTCCCATTAGGGCAATGCTTGACTATCTCCAATAAAATTTGCACTGGTACAGTAATTTCACCCTTTAATAACACTTGGGCAGCAAAACTCGCCTGAATTGTTAATGCTATATCTGTGACAGTTAGATGTATCTGTTGTGTTTCCACATCTGCAATTATAAGGACATTGGCAAGAATAGGATGACTAGGTTTAGCTGGGGTAGCACAATTCACTAAAAAGAGGGCATCGTAAAATTTAGCTTGTTCACATATTACCTCCATGCCTAATTCTCTGGGTATTGGAGGGTTTAACTTTGATTTAGATTTTTTTTGCTTATTCCGCTTCTTTTCGATGGGTTCAGTTGGAGTATCAGAGTTTGCAGATGTGGATTTCTTCTTTTTAACTTCAGGTATTTTTGTGATATCTGTTGATACTTCATTGTCTATTTCAGGATTAGCAACACTTGTTTGTTTTGTCTGCTTTGCAGTCTTTATCTTTTGTCTTGATGCTGTTTGAGTCATAATCATTTATCTCTGTTTGCGTCATTACTAGAAAGATGACTGCGGTAGCAGAAATAAAAGTTGTGAATCTGTGAATGTGTGAATCAATTTTATTGTCTAATCCCTTGATTTATCCTTTAAAATAGGAAAAGTGTAAACACTTACTAATGATAAAAAAATGGATATAGCGGTAGTTGCTCATTGAAAAATTGATGCTGCTTACGCAACAAGGTTTTTAGAGGATATTTTTCTACTGATGGCATACCGCTATAATATTTTTTATTGTCTGATTGAAAAATGCAGACAATTATTATCCAGTTTCAAGGATTTCCTAATATTTGAGTTGAGCTAATTAGCCGCTTATAGATTACCGGATTACCAAAATCCTTTGTCTAGCCCGTGAACTAGAAACATAATACAACCGATTAAACTCCTTAATTTTAGCTAGGACTGCTTTACTATCATCTCCGCGTTCTCGATTCAGCCGCTTACTCAAATCTTGACCATCAATACCCGCTTCCAAGAAAGTGCTACCTTGACTATTATGAACAGTTAATGCAAAACAGTTTCTGATATTAGCGAACTGTTCCAAATGTTTATAGTATTGCTTCCAAAGAAAGGGATTACGCTTGGCACTTTTGAGCAACCGTTGTGTTTCTTGTTTAAATCGTTTCTCTTCATCTTCATGTAAAACATAGATTTGACGCACAATTCCCTCATCTGTTTCTACCTTTAACCTCCAAGTATCATAGTTGTTATAACGGTCTCCAAACACATCTAAAACATTAAATTCTGTAGATGTGGAAAGAATAGCAGTTTTACCATCAGGAGATATCACCGGATCTCTAGTAATTAATCTTTCTCCAGAGATAAATCGGTTGATATTCCAGGGCAAGCGCATCTTATTTTTAGAATGCTTACTGGACAAAGGTTTTGACGATTGTTAATTTTTGTAACTAAAGGTTGAAACCCTTGCTGGGCATGGATTACAGAATTTAGGTGCGTTTGCCCTGGTTGATATTCTTACCATATAAATATGTCCGAATCTGTTGATTATAAAAGTCTACTTGAGCATTCGTCCAAGATAAAATGCGAAAACAATCTGGATTATTAACAAACTCCTTAGACATCTTTTTGCAGGCATAGCACAGTAAAGTTTGCCGTTTAACCATCAGTGCCCCGTTACTTTTATCAGGTAGATATTTGGAAAATGGTGCAAATGGCAGTTTACTTTTAGTTACTGCATAGCGAGAAGCCGTGACAAACTCCAGCAACGGACTATCAATTCCTTGGCGGACAACTTGAGTCAATACTGCTTTATTTGCTACTTGAAAACTAGGGGATTTTCCTTCATTAACTGGATTTAATTGGGCAGGGTCGCCCATGAGAATAATTTTGATTTTTGTCCAGGTAGATGATTGATTAGCCACATTTTCAATCCAGCGCCACAGTTGTTTACCAATCATGGAACATTCATCAATAAAGACAACATCAAATAAGTTGATGTAACAGGGTCCTATTTGGTCAAGTATTTTCTCTTTACCTCTAGTCACCATTCCTAGTCCTAGTAATTGGTGAATGGTGAAGAATTCCACACCAGTTACCCCATTTTCTGCCGCCATGCGTCGCAGTACACCTACAGCTTTATTCGTGGGTGCAGTCAAGACAACTCGTTTACCTGTAGCCACAAGAACTTTAACGAGTTGAAAAACTATTGTTGACTTACCTGTTCCGGCATATCCTACTAATAGAAATAAAGCAGCCGTGATAGTTGGTTGCACAAAAGTCCACATTTTATCTAAGGCTTTTTGCTGCTGTTGGTTAAATTGAAATGGAAAAGAATTTGTGGTCAGAAAAGTAGGAAGAGTTTGGAGCATAATCGCGGCATTAATTCCATTAATTGATCCATTCAATGCAGCGGTAGCTGTTGGTTTTGGTTCACCACAAAACCACACTCTTTTTAGTATCAAAAACTTAGTATCAAAAACCTGTGAAAGCGGTGGAAAAGAATTATTTGTCAAAATTCATGATTTTCTGAGATAATATTATCGTCCAGCTTCAATAGTTATCATGAGTGACTACCCCAAGCACTGGAAAGAACTAGCCAAAACCATCAAGGAAAAATCCGGTTGGTGTTGTCAAAAATGCGGTCGTGTTTGCTTACGTCCTGGTGAGAAACCTCACACTACTAAACCACGAGCATATAATTTACAGGTTCACCACTGGAATAGAGACCCTGCTGATAATAGACCTGAAAACTTGATACCTTTATGTACTGCGTGTCACCTTAGTTACCATAGAGGTGGCAAGGGTAATGTTTCTGTGGGGCAGTTGACGTTGTTTGATATTTCCCAATTTTAGCAATGATAGAATTGTGTGGCGTTTTCTAACCCCTGACTGAGCTTGCTGACTCAGATCATATGTCGAAGGGTAAAATTACACTTATGTAAGCATTGTCAAAATTAAATGTGCTATATCAAGACTAATCAAATTATATATATTTTATATGATATAATATATATTTATATAGCAATGTTGTATGGCACACAACGTAGCTATTGGAATTAGAGCAGTTTAATAAAGCAGTTACTCTATAGTTACATATATAAATCTCATTTAATAGGATATATACATAATTAGATATTTATCAAATTTGTCAATACTAGACAAGACGTTAAAAAAAGATTATGCTAAAAAACCGCCAGTTCGACATAAGGCTAATTATGTCAAACTCAAATCTTGAAGAAATAGAACAAAGGTACTAGTAAGATGGACGCTTTAACTATTGCACAACCAACTGAAATTAACCAGTATGCAAATAAATCTATTGATGTATTACTTAATATGTGGCTACATGGTAAAAGTCAAGCTACTCAGGACAGTTACAAGCGCGTTGCTAACAAATTTTTAACTTTTGTCAACAAACCACTTGTTAATGTTGGCTTAGATGATTTACAGCAGTGGGTAGATTCTTTAAGTTCTAATGACAATACTAAAAAAACTTATAGCCATATTATTAAGAGTCTAATTAGCTTTGTATATGAGTTAGGGTTGATTAAATACAATGTCGGTAAACCTCTAAAAACTCCGAAGCCTAAAGACGCTTTAACAGAACGGATACTAACGGAACAGGAAATTACGATCCTGATTCACAGTGAGAACAATACTAGGAATAAACTGATCTTAAAGATGTTGTACTACTGTGGGTTACGTGCTACTGAGTTAAGCGGGTTAACTTGGGGTGATTTGTCAGAACGTGGTGATGGAAATGGACAAGCTACTATATATGGTAAGGGTAGTAAAACCCGTGTGGTGATTATTCCCAGTAACTTATATAAGGAATTGTCACAGTTAAGGGGTGATGCTGATAAAGCCGAGCCGGTGTTTAGAAGTAGACAAGGTAAGGGTTTTTTAACCAGGGCGATGATTTGGGAGATTGTTAAAAAAGCTTCACTGAGAATAGGTTTACCCGCACCTAGTCCCCATTGGTTGCGACATGGACACGCTTCACACTCATTAGATAGAGGCGCACCTATTCATCTGGTTAGTCAAAGTTTAGGACACGCTTCCGTTGCTACTACTTCCAGATACTTACACGCTAAACCTAGTGATTGCAGTTCCCTGTATTTGGGATAGTCTTTGTGGGGTAAGGTTTTCAGTCTATCTTACCCTGGCAACAGTTTTGCTATACACAAAGTGCTGTAATTAACTTATGTATGTCTAATTATAGATGATATTCAACTGTTTTAATTCTAGCATCAAAGGTGATCTGAAAAATCAAGCTTCTTTTTCAAGATAGCTCTATGAAGTAGTTATTTATCATCAATTTATTGATAAAAATCGAAATATCTACTTTTGTGGGAATAACTATCTTTTAGTCTGACTGAATTTTGATCACTTTTATCTGCATAGGAACGGAAAATATGTTAAATCTCATCTGGACTGCTGTTGTTGTACTTTTTGTTTTGTGGTTGTTAGGATTCTCAATTCACATTGGCGGTAGCTTAATTCACTTGCTTTTAGTTTTGGCACTCATTGGCATTGTCTACAATTTATTGATAGGACGAAGGATGGTTTAATTGTTGTTGTGGTTTGGCTGGTGAGGAAAAAACTTTGACTCATCAATAAGCTGCGGTGGTATCGGCTCAAATTCATGATCTGTAAATCCTCGTGATAGATAAATATCACGACGGCTGGGAAAATTCTTTCTGAGCAGAGTTGGATAACTTACTTAAATAAGTACAGAAAAAACCATGACTTCTTTAACTGGGAAACCAATTTCATTTTGGATTGACTCAACTGCTGAAACAACCTATCCACCCCTAGAAAATAACATTTCGGTAGATGTGGCCATTATTGGTGCGGGCATTGTGGGACTGACCGCAGCGACATTGCTAAAACGAGCAGGGAAGACAGTCGCGGTGATTGAGTCTAGGCAAATTGTTACAGGTGTGAGTGGTCATACAACTGCGAAAATTACATCATTACACCAATTAATTTACGCTGATTTAATCAAACAAATCGGCGAGCAGAAAGCGCGACTTTATGCAGAATCAAATCAAGCTGCAATTGAGTTCGTGGCTTCACTTGTTGCCAAAGAGCAAATTGATTGTGATTTTAGCCGGCAAAGTGCCTACACATTTACAGAATCAGAGGATGATTTAGAGCAAATTCAAGATGAAGTAGCAGCCGCTTTGAAACTAGGACTGCCGGCGACTTTTGTGCAAGAAACATCATTGCCTTTTGCAATTGCTGGAGCAATTAAATTTGAAAATCAAGCTCAATTTCATATCCGCAAATATCTATTACATCTAGCCAAAAATATTTCTGGTAACGGTAGTTATTTATTTGAAAATACGCGAGTTCAAAAAGTAGAAGAAGGCAATCCCTGTCAAGTTGAGACTGATCAGGGAGTGATCACCGCTCAAGATGTGATTGTTGCCACTAATCTCCCGATTCTAGATCAAGGACTGTTTTTTGCGAAAACCTATCCTTCCCGTTCCTACATCGTTGCTGCTAAGATTGACCCTGCCAAAGCCCCACAAGGAATGTATATTGGCAGTAAGAAGCATTCCTCCTATTCCATTCGCACAACGCCCGATAATGGTGAGCTACTGCTGCTAGTTGGTGGTGAAGGGCATAAGGTGGGAACAGTTACCAATACAGAAGAATGCTACCAAAAATTGGAAAATTATGCCCGCGATCGCTTTAACGTTGATACTTTTGCCTATCGGTGGTCAAATCAGGATATGGTGTCGTTTGATAAGCTGCCCTACATCGGCAACCTGACTCCTTTTAACCATCATATTTATGTCGCCACCGGATTTAGTCTCTGGGGAATGTCGAAAGGAACAATGGCGGGAATGTTGCTTTCAGATTTGATTCTCGGACAAGATAATCCTTATGCTCAATTGTATGATGCGACTCGTGCAACTCCGTTTTTGACACAGCAATCAGTTAAACAAGGCATTGATGTAGCAAGTCGCTGGATTGGCGATCGCTTCAAAGGTCTTCAGTCTTCTTCTTTTTCCGAACTTACTCATGGTGAAGCCAAGCTATTGACCATTGATAATGAGAAAGTTGCCGCTTACCGAGATGAACAAGGAACTGTTCATGCTGTTTCTGCCGTGTGTACTCATCTGGCTTGTATTGTCAGTTGGAACAATGCTGAAAAAAGTTGGGATTGTGCTTGTCACGGTTCTCGGTTTAGCTGCGACGGTAAAGTGATTCAGGGTCCGGCTGTAAAGGACTTGCATAAAATCGTTGAATAACCTAATCTCATTTTAGGACGTTTACAGCAGAAACTCATGGAAAATACGTTATTTAATCAAGTTTTTCGCGACAGTGAAGGCGAAATTGTTTGGGAGCATCCCAATTAGTCCCTCATTTTAATCTTTACCTACCAAATGAATCATGAAGAAGATAATTCCCTTTGGGGACAAAAGGGAGCTACTTTGAGCGATAAAACAGCCCAAAAAGAATTTAACCTGAAGCAAACAGAAATTATTGCGGCTATCAAATCAGGAAAATTGCAATATCGGCACAACACTTTATATGGAAATCCGTGCTTCAAACTCTTAAGGAATGAGGTAGAAGATTTTGTCATTTAAAAATATGGGTCGGATTATCTCACAACTCAAAAGCACAAAGCTGAATTATCGAAAATCAATACAGAAATCCGTAGTTTGAAACGGAAAATCTCTGAATTAGAAAAAAGAAAAGAAGAACTTTTAACCACGCTTTCAGAATCAGAAACACAGTCTACTTAAGTACAGCTAAGGTAAAAGAATTGATTGGTGTTATCTCAACGGTAGGTAAAGATGAATTGACCTTTGTATGGGGTAGCTTTACTTTCACCAAAACAGGTAAGTTGGGGAATCAGATCGGGTGGGTGGTTAATAAGACTAAGACTTTAGGTTAGGGTTAAAATCTAATTTAATTAAGTAGGTGGACGTGAAATAACCAAAATGTGTAACGATATGTAAATTTGCCTCAATGCGTTATTGTAGTTGAGTTTTAGCCATTTCACAAAACGAAATATATTTTGATTTTCCTCCGCCCACCTACTTAGCAGAACTAACTAAGAAAACGCTTGTATTATTCCCTAAGCATTTTCTTAATTATTTCTAAACTATCAATATAATCTTTAATATTACATTCTTTATAATATTCCCTAGAAGTCATATTTATGCACTCGAATTCTCCGTCTTCTAAATACCTAGCTACCATACTCTCATCAAATAAAAACTTATAATTTTCATATAATTCATCTTCGTTGCCCTTATGTTTAGAGACTTTTTTAACGTAACGTTTTCTAAGAGTATGTGGTGAAGTTGTTTTATTTGTGTCTTGTAACTGGGACATTTCACCTCTTTTATGAGCATAATTATTAACCCAGTGCAGGGCAGCATAAAAATACATAATAATAGCCCATTCAGGTGATTCTGTATGGGCTTTTCTTGCATTTTCTTCATTAAGTTTAGCTTGCTGCTCGTAGATGCTCTGCTTGGACATTTGTTAAAACAACTTTTTGGTTCTTATTAGTATTTTCAAACTTTTTGACTACTCTAACTCCAAGATCCCAATCTTCAACATTGAAGATACTATCAAGTTTTCTTTCAGTTTTTATTGCCAAAGAAATTGCTGTTTTAACAAGCTTTGTTCTTGAGTCAGAATCTACATGAGATAATATTTGAAATACTATTTCATGTGAACTGTTATCCTTATTTCGTAATACTCTAACCCCATCAACATTGGGCAATTCTTCCAACTGCTTTACTAATTTTTTGATTTCTGTTAATTCAGGTTCATGGCGTATTTTTTCGAGAATAAACCCAAAGAAATTCTTCAAAGCATTAGATACAGTGAAGTGAGTATTGCTTTTTAAATTTTTTAGGTCTAAAATAACCATTTTTGCCTCTTGAGAGTTCAGAAGCCATAAAATTTCATAGATAAGTTAATTTTATCTACTTAGTGGCTTTTGAGTGGGTTTAAGTCGGTTTGAGGATTTTTACTAGTTTTTAGACTAGTTCTTTAAACTAGTTTTTGTCTAACTAGTTAATTAACTATATCACCCATTCAAAAAAAAGTTGGTGATTTACCACTTTTAAACCGTTGTTAAAGGGACGCTTATATTTATACTTAATCATATTTAGTTTCTAATCGTATAACTTTACCTGTAGATCAAGTCGTTAAATTGATGTTTAACGACTGCAAATATTTGCAACCGAACTGTGCATCTGCGCTATTCTGGTATGGATGTAAATCTAGCCAGTTGTGTTTGAAGCGGTGAAAGAGTGTTGATAATTAGCTTTTAGGGGGGGTATGCTACAGCACTCTATTGGCAACTGGCGAGGGAGTGGGAAAATTATTGTTGAAGTTCTGTTTTATCCCGTTATCCCTGTTGATATTTTTATTAAACCGTTAATAGTAAAAACTTGGTTGCCAAATTGCCGATTTTTGAACAGCTTACTGATAAAAAAACTAAAAACCAATAACAGAAACCTGGATTTCGTTTACAGGAATGCCCGGTAAGCTAAATCTTGTTGAAATAAAAAAATGAAACGGACTAAGAGTAGTGCTGCAGAAAATATCCGCAACAGAATTGAGGAATGTGAAGAAGGGTATTGGATGTACGCTGACTTCTCCGACTATCCTGTTACTGCCGTCAGCAAAACGCTTTCTCGTTTGGAAAAAGATGGAACTTTAATGCGAGTAAGTAAAGTGACCGCTAGTAATTACTGATTCATCACTAAATCAATCGCCGAGTCAATTAACTCAACCGCCCCTATCTCATAGTGATAAGTCTTAAACCGAAACTTACCCACCTGTTCAGGTTGTTTCGACGGGCGATGTCCATATTTCTCCTCATACAGTTGTAGTGCGATAGTGCCGATAGTCGTCATCTGTCCTGGGGTAGCATTAATGGAGCGATCGCGCAATCTAGACGCAACTGTTACCATAGATGGTGTTTTACTGGCAACACCCTTGGCTTTGCCTAAACTCTCCCATATTTTGACCAGTTCATCAATGGGTGAGATGAGTAAAGTCATTAGCCCAGTAAACCGTTTTGCTGGTTTATCTGTCACCACAGCTATCTTTAATGCTTCCTTTTGTCCCACCGCGATAAATGTCCCTTGAGCGCGAGTCATGGTGGTGTAAAGCAGTTGCCGGGTTAACATTCGGTAGTTAGACATTAATAATGGGAAAATCACATAGGGAAATTCACTACCCTGGCTCTTATGGCAGGTTATACAAAACGAATGCATAATTTGCTCAAAGTAACCAGGATAATAGTCAATCATCGCCCCTCCCTCAAATAAAATCTTCACCATTGATTTTTGGGCATCTACAGCAATCACCTGACCAGTCTCACCGTTCATCACTGGGGGGTCGGTATCATAACGATTTTTTAGTTGTATCACCCGGTCCCCCATGCGGTAGACGACTGACCCAGAAACGACTTCTGGCTGGTTATCTTTTGGGGGATTGAAAATTGGTTGCAGCAACTGATTAAGATTGTGAACTCCTGCTGCCCCTTCCTTTTGGGGTGCTAACACCATCACTTGTTGATTTAAATCTACATTTTCACGGTTTATGGCAGTGACTAACTCGACAATCATGTCAGCCGTCGCTTGTGGTGAAGGAGTTTCTAACATGGCGCAGTCCCCTACATCCATCCACGACGAAGCCTGATTAAAATTGTGCAGGGTCGGAACTGTGCCAAAATTTACGTCGCTGGCTGCATAGATAATCGGGCTTTCGTGTCGCTGTCGATAAATAGTTTGCAATCTCGTTGTCGGTACTAATTCGGAATGCAGCAAGTCTCGCAGCACCATTCCCGCCCCAACGCTGGGTAATTGGTCAGAGTCTCCTACTAGCAGAATTTGCGTGGTTGGTGGTAAAGCTTTGAGTAAAGAATTGAACAGAAATATGTCCACCATTGAAAATTCATCAACAATTAGCCAATCAATAGCCAGAAGATTATCTTCGTTATAGAGAAAAGCTTGTCCACGTCCCTGCCATTGCAGGAGACGGTGAATGGTAGTTGCTTCCATGCCTGTGGCATATTTCATCCGGTTGGCAGCTTTCCCCGTGGGGGCTGCCAGAGCTATATTTGCCCCAATGGATGTCAACCATTCCACTAAGCTTTTTAACACATAGGTTTTACCGCGTCCGGGTCCGCCGGTAATGATACTAATCGGATGTTTAACTGCCATGAACAAGGCGCTGACCTGTTCTTTACTCAATCGTTCGATTTGGCGATAGCCAACTGCTTCAAATTCGGCTAACCAGTGTTCTAGATGTTCTGTTGAGTGAGTTGGTTGGTTAATTAAAGTTTGAATTTTTAATGCTACAGAAAGTTCAGCGCGGTAGGCGGCTCTTTGATAAACACTATTGGCAATCTCGCCATAAAATAAAGTTTGGTTCTCAATTAACTGAGCCAAAATGGCAGTCAAAGATTGATAGTCGGGTGTGTGATCTGGACGCTTGAGCGCATTCACAGCCCGCACCAGCAATTGGGATTCAGGCAGAAAACAATTGCCCTCACTCAAGGCTTCTTTCAAGACATGAAGCAGACCTTTTTGGTAACGAGTGGCGCTGTCAACTTCAAGTCCGAGGGACAGTGCTATTTCATCAGCAGTTTTAAAGCCGATGCCCTCAATGTCATCAATTAATTTGTACGGGTCGTTGGCGAGGACTGATGAGGTTCTGTATCCGTAATACTCACAAATCTTTAAGGTTAACCGCAATGATGTTCCCACTGCCAAAAGTTTGGCAACAGCAGCTCTGGTCGGATTGGCTTTACTCTCTGACCAAGCTGTAGTAATTGCAACGGTTCGATATTTACCAAGTCCAGGGACTTCCTCAATTCTTTCTGGATAGGCATCTAACACCGATAAGGTGTCACAGCCAAAGTGGTTGACAAGAGTTGCGGCTGTTTTCTTGCCGATGCCATGAAACAGTCCACTCTCTAAATACTGCTGGATTTCGACCAGATTTAATTCTGGAAGTGGATCTACTTTAGGGGTAGAAACAGCTTGATAATTTCTATCCATAACTATCCATATATTACTGTTTGTCCAAGTCTTCAATAAGTTGATCAACAAAATCCCTCAACCGTTGCTGCTGTGTCAGGGACGGTTTTAATTTTTTCCCTGACTCCAGGTAAAACCTTAAATTGCAAGGGTGATTTATCGTAGGCTACTTTATTTTGTGGTTTAAATTTAATCCGAGGCATTGCCAAATCCTAATATGTCTGATATACTAGATATGATAACACAACATTGAAGGTCGAATCAATGCTTTTATCATTCAAAACTGCACTAGTTCCAAATAACCGACAGATTACAGCTTTTCGCAAGGCTTCTGGAGTCGCTAGACACGCTTACAACTGGGCAAATGCTCAAATCATAGATATTTTAGCTACTCGCAAAGAAGGCGAAAAACTTAAATTACCATCAGCGATTGACTTGCATAAAAAGTTAGTCGCCGAGGTTAAATCTGAACACGCTTGGTATTACGAAGTTAACAAAAATGTCCCACAAAAGGCGTTAACTGACTTACGCCAAGCATGGGATAGGTGTTTTTCAAAACATCGAAACAACCCCGATTCAAGAAAAAAGGACAGCACGATTCTTTTTATTTAGAGTCAGGGACTAAGGCGAAACCGTTAATTAAAAACGATGGTAAAAGAATTAAATTACCGTCAATCGGTTGGGTACGATTAGCCGAACCTCTACCAATTACCGCAACTCATAACTGTGTAATTTCCCGACAAGCTGATAGATGGTTTATTTCTGTGAAGTACGAGATTGAAAAACCTCCCATACTTGCAGATAGACCGACCATCGGCGTTGACGTAGGAATAAAGGAGTTAGCAGTTTGCAGTAATGGTGAAATATTCAAAAACCCCAAAGCCTACCGCCGGATGAGTAAACGCATGAAACGTTTACAGCGTAGCGTTACCCAGAAGGTCAAGGGGTCTAATAATCGTAAAAAAGCTGTGAGAAAATTGGCTAAATTACACGCCAAAGTTTCTAATATTCGCAAGGATTCCATACACAAATTAACCTACTATCTAGCTAAAAATCACAGCATTGTAAGGATAGAAGATTTGCACGTTAAGGCATTTTTGAAAAACCATAAATTAGCGGGTGCTATCGCTGACTGTGGTATGTATAAATTTAAACGGCAGTTAGAGTATAAAACTGAGAAATTCGGGAGTGAACTAATCCTTGTGGATCGGTTTTTCCCCAGTTCTCAAATATGCTCTAACTGCGGTAATCATCGTCATAAAATGCCCTTAAAAAACCGCGTTTATATTTGTCCTGATTGCGGACATACAGAGGATCGTGACCTCAACGCCGCTAAAAACATTGACCGATGGTTTGCGGATATTTTTATCCCTGTAGCGTAGCGCTTCCTTTTAGGAACTACGGTCAGAAACGGTAAGTTCTACCGAGATAGCCTGTGGAGCGGACAAATCTCTTAGAAGTCATTCTAAGACCGTGATTAAACAGGAAATAAGCACTAAGGTTATCGCTGTCCAGATGTGTCTAGACTTTGGTAATTTTGGGTAAGTTTTATAGAACGGAACGAAATCATAGGTTAAATAGCTGTTGAAATCGTCGTCAGGATTTAATACTGTTCGGGTAACGAAATCAAAAAGGCTGAAATCATTGAAATATCGTTATATCTAATGCTCAAAAAGGGCTTAACCAAAAAGTAACGAAATCCAGAAGGCTGAACCCGTTGAAATATCGTTATCTGTAACAATACCTTCGCCAATTTGCAAAATATAGGGCTGAAAGCCAATAAAATCGTTACGAGATCAATAGGGTTTCAGGATTTTGGCACAGGTATTGCTGTAATGCCCACAAAAGGCTTAACCGAGTAGTATTGGGAGATACTTGAATTCTCAGCCACGGGAAATAGAGATTTAACGGGGTATGAATTGTATATTAATGGGGAATTTTAGATTGGACAATCAAAAATATTATTGGTTGTTGCATCAACAGTTATCTTAATTGTAATGGGCAGGTAAACAAACTCACTATAAACATGACGTTGACTAATATCTCCCAAGATTTACAAGAAGCTACAACCGACTTACACCAAATAAATCCAAGCATAGGGCTACTACGCTTTGGTGTACTGGGATTGATATTCCTCAGCTTAGTGATATTGGCTTGGTCAGTGCCAATGGGTAGCATCTATTTAGTTGCAACTATGCTGGCAGGTGTTGTTTATTCGTTTTTGCTGATTTGTACCCATGATATGACCCATCAGACATTGACAGGATGGAAATGGTTTGATATTGTTATGCCTCGGTTAATCAGCTGGCCAATACTCTCACCTTATGGTGTCTATGGAGAACTGCACCGTTTGCATCATGCCTGGAATGGAACTAACTTAAGAGACCCAGAAAGAATGCAGTGGACTAAGCAAGAATATGAGCAGGCAAGTCCGCTGTTGCAGTGGTATGTGCGACATCAGTGGGGCTGCGATATTTTTCTGTTGGGAGGAATTGGGCTAATTGTGAAAACCTTGCTCAAGGGGCTGCAATTCCAGAAGTTAGTATCTAATATGCGCCGTCAATTACTGTTGGATGTTGTCGGAATCTTGTTGGTACAAGGTGTGTTCTTAACCCTGGTAATTTCTCACTTCCAACTGTGGCGTTATTTACTATTTTGGTTCATTTTGGAACGGATAATTGGCATCATCTTACAAACACGAGACCACTTAGAGCATTACGCATTGTGGGGCAGGTTTAAAAACCACCAACTCACCCAGATGTATGCTAGTCGCAATCTCCAGACAAGTTCCTTAGTCGGTTGGTTGATGGGAGGTCTCAACTACCATGCTGTTCATCATGCTTTTCCGGACATTCCCTTTAACCAATTACCAGAAGCATTTGAGCGCATTCAAAAGGTGCTACAGAAACACGGTTTTCCGGCTATGCAACTAGACGCTGGTTACTTAAAGTCAACTTACTGGTTAAGTAGTCATCCCTCGTTAATTGACGAAGTTGGCTAGTGGTCTGTCAAGCTAAAAATTGTGAGTCTGAGGGAAAATAGAAAGCCTATTAACTATAAACCTCATCCACAAATAGAAAATTGACAGACCACTAGCATACTTTACTTCAAATTTAGGATCTGTAACTGTATAGTTCCAAAAAACATAGACCAATATCTCATGCCTTTAATTTGCCGGGAATAACCCCGACGGGGCGAACTACAACGCCCTCTATCCCTAGACTAAAAGCTGTCGGGACTACTTTGCGTAAAATATTCAAACTACCATTGACATCAGCATGAATCAATAAACCATTACCTGCTCTGTACAGCTTAGTCCTGATTCTGCGACCACTAAATTTCACTTCTTTCGAGTCAGCTTTGCCATAAGTAGGAATAGTATCTTGGTCTAAAAAAGAAGCTACACTGGTATAAGACTCCTCAGAAACCAATACATTTATACCCACTAATTTCGCTTTATAACTCAACTGCTGTACAAATCGAGTATGAGGAATACAAACAAAGTTTTGATTATTTCTGCTGCCCAAATTCGCATTCTGTTTCCACAAGGGATTTTGACCTATTACTAAAGTGCCAATCCCAGACTGTAGTAAATGGTCAATAATTAAGTGACTGGCTTTATGCAAATAATCATCTACTCGAAAATTCCGTTTTTTAGTTAAACTTTGTAGTCGTTTAGATGTCTTTTGATAACTTGGTAGTAAAGAACTGAGTTGAGCTTTTTTTTGATTGTAATAACGATTAATTGATTTGATAATCCGCCCGGAAACCAGAACTGGTACAAATCCCGGCTGGTTTGATGTTAAGGTTGCTAGATTATCTATTCCTAAATCAATCGCTGCTATAGCATTACTGTCTAAACCATAATCTGTTTCCTTTTTTTCATAGACAACTTCCACTACATAATGGTCAATTTTGGGAACAATTCTGACTTGATTGAGATTTACATAGTCTACTTTTGTGGGAATGTAAATCTGTGTTTGTGACAGATGAATCAACCTTGCTTTCATTTTGGGTTTACTCACTGCTTGGGCTGTGTAAACTAATAAATGTCTACCTTTTTCTTTGTGTTTATATTTGGGTAATTTCGGTCTACCTAAAAATTTAGATTTATCTTCTGCATAAGCTTTAATTGCTGCAAAAAAAGAAGACCAGTTGCGATGTAGTCCTAATAATACTTGTTGCGCTACTTTGGCTGGTAAGGCTTGGTATGGTTCTGTTGATTTTAATTGTTTTGCTAAACAATTGTAATCGAGGTATTTTTGAGCAAAGATAAAACTTTGGCGAATGTGAAAGTTAGCATAATTGTAGAGGTTTTTGGCAGCAAAACATAATTTATCAATCTCCTGATAATGGGGATGATTTTTTTGAATGATATGCCGCTCGACTACTTGCATACACTAACTGGTTTCTCTGAATATTCGCGCATATATACTAACATATCTTCCTGCTTATGATGCACAAAATTCTCGCTCATTTCCCTTTGCACAAGAAAACCTGTATAGGTGATTTTAGCTGACTTCTTTGTGATTAATGAATATAGATGACTATATTTGTCTATAAATTCGGCGAAGTTTTACAATACTTTGCCTTCTAGTAAGGATGAGGGAGATGTCCATTTAGCTCAACAGCATGAAAACCCTCTTGACAGTCAAAACTGTTGACGTGCCTACTATCGTCCATAGATCGTCAAATTCCTATTTCCCGATCTAGGAGTCGCTCTATCCGTCAGTTTTCACCCTGTCACTGGTGCTACTTATGTCTAGGGTGGTATGACTCTCTGCTGCTACTGGGGTGAGCATGGACAAGGAGGCGATCGCCCCCCGAACTTGTGACGTTTCTACCTCAAGGTAGTTTTGCAATTGCTCCAAATTACGATGACCGGAAATTTCTTGAATGACCCGCAGGGGGATACCAGCGTTGCTCATTAATGTTAGAGCAGTGCGGCGGAAGCTGTGGGTACTTGCGCCTTCGATATCAACTTGCTGACAACCTTCTCTAAAGATAATACTGGCCGAGTCCGAGTGCAGATGTCCCCGTCCCCAGCGTCCGGGAAACAAAAATCCCTCACTGGTAGTTGGGGGGTGATACTGTTCTAGGAAGTGCTTCAAGTCCTCTAGGACGGGAATGGTGCGGGTAGCTAGTTTCCCTTTGGTGTTACCTTTGCGGAGGATGAGTTCTGGCCGAATTCTGCCTTTTTTGTCGTAGACATCGGTAATTTTCAAGGTGACAGCTTCGTTGACACGGCAACCTGTGTAGAGCATGACAGCACAAAGGGTGCGATCACGAGCAGTGGTCAAACCTTCTGTAAATAATCGCTGGATTTCTGGTTGGGTAAGAACTTTGGCTTTGCCGTGGCGGTCAATTTTCACATTCGCTGTCTACCCCCGATGGTTGATCATCGTAGCACTTTTTATTCCCCTACTGCCTCACTGGATAATACAAGCCATCACTAACCTGAAATTTCCACCCTAGACTGACACTACTTACCGGGTATTTTTATGACTACTCCTCCAGGTGGTAGCTATCAATCGGTTCTTGTGAGTAGCATCACAGCAGGAATAGTATTAAGATTTTTTAAGAGTTTATAACTGAGGGAATCATGGTTAAGATTGTGGGGATTGCTGGGAGTTTAAGAACTGGTTCTTATACTCAGCTAGGTTTGCAAGTAGCAGCACAGCGAGTGGAAGCTTTGGGTGCAGAAGTAGAAATTTTAGATTTGCGGAAACTCAGATTACCGTTCTGTGATGGTTCTCAAGAGTATCCAGACTACCCAGATGTGCAGAAATTACGCGACACAGTTTTGTCAGCAGATGGGCTGATTTTGGCCACACCAGAATATCATGGTAGTGTGAGCGGTGTGTTAAAGAATGCCCTAGATTTAATGAGTTTCGAGCAACTATCTGGTAAAGTTGCTGGTTTGATTAGTATCTTGGGTGGGCAAGTAAACAGTAATGCTCTCAATGACCTGCGAATAATTCTCAGATGGGTTCACTGTCATGCGATTATTGAGCAGATTGCTATCGGTCAAGCTTATGCTGCTTTTAATTCCGAAGGTAAGCTATTGGATGAAAAACTCTCCCAAAGATTCGATCTCTTTGCTCAAAGTCTAGTAGAAACAACCCGCAAATTGAGAGGTTTGTAACATCCTGCGTGGACGCAAGAGCGGTAAGCGGTAGTCCTGGCTGAAGCGTAGCGTGGCGTAAGCCATAGTGTCCCCAATTCTCAAACCATGAAAACCATACCCATTCAATTACCAGAAACCGCATTTTCTGCACTGCGAAAAAATCCTGAAGAATTTGTGCAAGAAATGAAAATTGCAGCCGCCGTAAAATGGTACGAATTAGGTGATATATCGCAAAATAAAGCAGCAGAAATAGCCTGACTAACTCGTACAGAGTTTATTCATGCTTTATCTCGTTATCGAGAATTAATATTCAGAATGCTTATCAATTCAATTCTTGCTGATAGCTGAACGCCTATAGCGTGCCGTATGACTCCTACATCGTCACGCAAGCTATAGGCATTAACTAACTGCTGAATGCTTACTAATATCTGCTACTCCAAACCTAAATGTAGCTTGATAGCATCATTGACCAAATCAATCAACTCTTGACTTAAACACCCTACCATATCTCCTAAAACGCGCTGTTTAGAAATTGTCCGTATTTGTTGCGCTTGTACCTTAGAAGTTTTAGATAAACCCGAATCTTCTGGATTTAATAAAACCTCAAAAGGATAGACACGAATCATATTAGATGTAATCGGTAAAATCGTCACCGTAGTAGAGGCATTATTATTAGCATCATTACTAACAATGAGTACAGGACGGCGTTTATCCATTTCTGACCCCACTGCGGGACTGAGATTGGCAAAGTATATTTCACCACGTTTCATCTGTCAGCCCATCCCCTACGGTTAAATCCCATTCTGGGTTAAATTCCGCCGCAGCTTCCCGGTAAGCTTGTTCTAGCTCTTGATAACGCAGTAATTCTATGGCTAACTCAATTACTTGAGAACGAGATTTACAGCCTTTAGTCAATTTATAATTCTCAATAAACTGTACCAAAGAAGATGGTAAGGAAATGGAAAGTTTTTCAGCTTGCATAGTATTACCAAAAGGTAATTATATTTTTCCTACTTTATAGTAGCATAAATGGTGGGGGGTAATACACTTAACATCAAGCAACCAAGAAAACACACACATAGAATCTTTAATTATTTACTACTGCTTAACTGGATAATACAAGCCATCTTGAAATTTCCATCCTAAACTACTAGGATCTCGATTCCTGGACCAACTGATAAATTCTTTCTCACTCTTGGTTTCCCGTTCCGTAATTAAACTCTGCGGTGTTACCCCCAACCGTTGCGCTAAGTTCTCAGGAGCAAATTCTTTGATCTCTACTGCTTGTTGTTGATACTGGTAGGGATACCCTGACCGCCGGGGTCTAGAATTACCACCACCGTATTTGCCAGAAGCGATTGCTTTTTCAATTTTCTCTAACTGTTTAGCAAGCACTTCCAATTTAGTGGCCACCTGTTGATCTTGTTGGCAAAGGTGCGTTTCCAGTTCTAAGAGCTTCTCCTCTACTTGCTGTAATTCGTTAGTTGCTTCCAGTTTTACACTGCTATCGAACTGTGCTATCAAATCTTGTAATCCTTGCAGTAAAGCTGTTGTGTGACCATCGCGGTGGATTTTGGCTAGGTGACGTACTATAGGAATTAGTACAGTTGGCACGCGAATCATCTCGCTGGGTGGGGTCTTGTTGGTAGGCATGATATCTGTAGTTGATATCGAATATTGTATGGTAAATTTCCCCTAAGAAAATCTATCAGCACAATTTTTTTGCTGTTACGCTTGTGCAATTAGTTAAGCGAATATGATATTTGAAGTTAACAGAGGAATTGACAAGTGAGGAAACTGATGAATTTATCTAGTGAATTATGGGTGGAAAATCAAGATTTAGCCCAAGCTTGTCTGGAGCATCCTTTTGTCCAAGGGATTGGGAATGGTACACTCAAGCAAGAGAAATTTGCTGATTATGTAGGACAAGACGCTTTTTTCTTAGAAGCTTTTGCCCGTGCTTACAGTATTGCCGCAGCTAAAGCACCAGACTGGCAAGGATTCACTACCTTTCATAATTTAGCTGGTGGAGTGATGGAAGAACTCAAGCTGCATGAAGCTTATGCTACTCAGTGGGGTGTTAATTTGCGTGATCTAGAACCAGGATTTGCCACCCGACGCTACACTGACTTTTTGTTAGCTACTGCTTGGGGTGGAGACGTGGGTTTAACGGCTGCTGCAATGTCCCCCTGTATGCGTCTGTATGCTTTTTTGGGAAACAGTTTGGCGGTTAATGGTATTCCTAATCATCAGTATTCGGATTGGATTCGCACTTACAGCAGTGTCGAGTTTCAACCGTTGGCACAACAATTAGAAAGTTTAGTTGACAATTATGCTAGTAATTCGTCTGTAGTTCACTCAACATATCGTTATGCTATGTTCTGTGAACGCGAATTTTTTCAAGCAGCTTGGATTAATTGAGGAGTGGTTATTCCGATGGTGGAACGCTTACCTTTTGGCTGATTTTCTAACCTGACTGTGTTTTGATTAAGGTAGACAACCAAAACCATATATCATGTCCACTAAAGTTCATTTAGTTACTATTATTGAAAATGTTACCTTGTTGGTATTCTACACAAACTCGAATTGTTGGCAGTTCCGGTTAATTAGTGCTGGTGGTGAGGTGTTTGGAGAACGCAAGCTTTACTACAGTCCAGAAGCCGCCGAGAAAGCCGGACGGGAATGGATTGATCTGGGCTATTAAGCTGTTATAACAATTTTATATGATGCTCTACAGAATCTTTAAATCCATTAATTTATCCATCTTTATGTGCGGTTATTTTCTGGAAATCTAATTGTATACAATTTTATATTAAATTGATATTATACCAATTTAAATGGATTACAAAAGAAGGTAACAGGTAACAGGTAACAAATAAAAAACTTTAGTTCTGAGTTTAGAGCTTCGGTCAAAAAAAAGGATATTTTTACAAGATGCGTAGTACGAAAAAAAACAGTGTCATTATTTCAATCTCATATTTTTAAACATGAGTTTTTTCTGTTCCCTGCGATGCACTGAGCTTGTCGATAGCGAAGCGTGGCGTTAGCCATAGTGTTGCCCGTTCCCTGTTCCCTCTGAACAATTATCAATTCATAAACTCCCTAAAACCTCCAATTTCTCCCGCCAATTTTCATCATAGCGCAGGGTTAATATCTGATATCCAGCATTGTATCTCAGATTATCTCTCTCAATTTGGTCTTGCTTTTTCTGTTCAGGACTATCATGAACTGAACCATCACAGAAAATAGCAGTTTTTTCATCTTTATAAATAAAATCTGGTTTACAATTGGCTTCGGGAATTAATTCCTGGGCTGTATCAGGTAGTTTATAACCCCGTTGGTAAATCTCTTGTAAAACTTCTCGTTCAAAATCAGAGTTTGCATCTGTTTGTGTGAATAGTTCCTGATATTTTTCATCTCGAAATACACCGGATATTTCTACTGTACTTGCTTGCAGATCATCGAGTAAAGGTTTAATCAGATGACGATTAATCAAAGGATGGTCAAATTGATTTCTGTAGGAAAGTAAGCATTCATAGCAAGCTTGGACACAGCTATCTTTAGGTGTTTTAAAATGACAGATATCTAAGGCTGCATTGGCGATTTTTTGAAAAGCATTTGGTTGTTGGAGTAGTTGAGATAAAACTCCTGCACCACCTTCTGATGCTTCCCAAAATAAAAGATATTTTCCTTCTCCTAATCGTTCTGAGTCTAGTTCATCTGGTTCTAATTTATAAACTGCTTGAATTGCTGTTTCTAGGATGTATTGGAGTGTGGCAATAAAGGCTTCTTTATTGTCTTGGGGAACACTCAAGGGTTCAATGACGAGAATATTACAAGTGTCATCTACCATTAAATTAACTTCAGTATGTAAAGTTTCGGCAGGTAAGTTGGTTGGTGATAAATTTGTTTTTAAATCTCCCCAAAGTCCTGTTTTGATATCTAATTTAAAACCTCTTTCTTCGGTGTTTTTCTTCAGTCCCCGATTAATCCGCCATAAGGTGGCTGTACTACCATAGGTTAATTTGAATAGTGGTGTATGATCTGCTGCTAAAACTGTAGCAGATTCTTGTTTTTGGGCGGCATAGCGGAAATGGGTAGTGATGTTATAACCGTATTTAAGTCTTTCTTCTTCGTCGCAGGTGATCCTTTCTCTTCTGCGAGTGAGGGCGGTATCCATTGCGAGAACACGACTTAGTTCAGAAAGATTTTGATAGGCATCTGGTTTGAACTGTGTACCGCAGTTTTCACAAGTATCACGACTCAAATTATCTGTATGGAAATAACCGCAGTTAAAACAACATTTTACTCGTTGGTACTGGCTATCAATTCCGCCGACAGGAATTTTGGTTTTTGACACCATGAATTTACTACCTTCATAGTAAATAATATTACTGGGTGCAAATTCCCGTAAAGCGACAACACGAGGACGGGAGATAAATTCACCACCGTCATTAGTGGGAATATAAGCCCTCACAGGTAAGCGGGGGAAGTTAAACCCTGGTAAAAATCCTTCAGCAGCGAAGTAGCGGTAGGGATAAAATTCAAATTCGCTATTACTTTTACCTTGGTTGAGTCCGACTAATAAGCTTCTTTGTCTTAATGCTTCTCGTTCCTGGGCTTTGGCAATGTCATTTTCTTCTTGGCTGACATAGCCTCTAGCATGACGGTCTATGATGTTGCGGGCTTTCTCTAATTGGATCACGGCTTCACGGTATAGTTCCCGCCAGCGATCGCATTTTCTATCCAATTTGTTCAGTGCATTCTCTATGGTAAATTGTAGCCAATTCACAGAATACCAAGAGGCTTTTTGTAAATCAGCTTGGCAGAAAGTATCTGCAAGTATTGATTGAGTGGCTTGCAGACATGATGCTAACTTAGCCGGACTCAGTATCAATTGTTGACGAATGCTGTCTTTGAGGGGATAACCATCAACATCTAAATCGAGAATTTTGTTCATGGAGTCATCTAAGTAAACTCCCGTATGTGCCAGCCAGATAGAATATACGTGAGATTGGACTAAATCTTGGTTGGCTAATTCTAGTTTGGGTGGTGCAACCGCCCCAGCTACCATCTGTTCTTGACGTTTAAAGAAATATTGATCATGTCCACTACCAATGGCCGCATAGGTAATAACTAATGCTTCTTGTCCACTCCGTCCAGCCCGGCCACTGCGTTGGGCATAGTTAGCCGGACTGGGGGGAACGTTCCGCAAATGGACAACGCTGAGGTCAGAAATATCAATTCCTAATTCCATTGTCGGGGAACAGAACAAACTGGCTAATTCTCCCTTTCTAAACATCTCTTCTCTTTCTTGACGTTTTTTGGTTTTGACTTGTCCTGTATGTTCTCGCCCTTCCATTGTTTGAATTTTTTGGGCATTGCTTTGATAAAATTCTTGAAAGAAGCTGTTAACAGGTCTTTTTGCGTCTTCCTGACCCTGTAACCGCTTAGATGCCAGGGGGTCTGAGGGGATTTCGCTTAATTTGGTAGCTTTCCAAACTAGGGAATCAATTCTGAGTTGAATTCCGGGGTTATCCTGACATAGATAACCGGCATCTGACAAGACATTAATTAAGGTAACAATTAAATTACTGTACTCTGCTTCTGTTAACAGTTCACTTCTGAGTGACCAAGCTTTGGGAGAACGTAAAAATCTACCAATTTTACTTCTGCTGGTGAGTTTTACTTTCGCTTTTTTATTGGTATTACTGTCTGTGATTGCCCATTCTGCAAAATGTAACTGTTCATTTTCATCAAATACCCAAGGTTCTTTAATGGCTTGAAAAACATCTCTGAGGAGGGAGTCTTTTTGTTCAAATTGGATTAATTTGGCATCAACGGCTAATTCTCGCCGCAAATGATTTAATAACGCTTGGGTAGCAATAAACCTTTCTTCGGGGGTAGCTTGTAATAAGACTGGGTGACGGTGTTTTTGCCACAGGGCAGTTTCCGCGCAGATATCTTTTAAACCATCATATTCGATGATCAGCAGTCCGCATTGTTCTAAATTAGGTTGGACAATGCGCCACCCCCGGCGCAAATCTTCGTAAAGACGATATTCTATGAGTTTGCGAAATGCCTCTTCATTGCGCTGTTTTCCTCTACCAAACTCTGCTACTTCTTTGGCGTAAGCTGCTTGTTTTAGTCCCATTTGTTTGATAACTTCGCTGACTAACTCGCTGTGGGTGAGTTGTCCTTTGGTTTGTAATGCACCTAATAAAGCAGCCCGTAAAAAACTGGTTTGTACGAAGTCGTTAAAATGTCCCGCTTGTAATGAGGCATCCTGGCGGTTATCGGTGAAACTGAGAATTTTGGCGGCTTGGGCTTTTTCGCCTGTGAAAACTTGTTTGAGACGGCTGACAGTGGATAAACACAGCAGGGTTGTAGCGGTACTGCGTCCTTCACTACTCAAGCGGGAGAGTTTGGTAAATTCGTTTTTGTTACCGTCGTGGACAACTCCACAGTTGAGACAAACACGAAATGGTCTAGGGATAAACCAACAGGTTGTTCCCTGTAAAATTGAGGTTGTAATTTTCCCGTTGGGGAGAATTTGTAATTTTTGGGGAATGAATTTAGCAAAGTCTTTTTTAGGAACTCTTCCTTTCTTTTTAGTTTCTGTAAACCAGGAGTCAGGAAGTCTTTCTTCATCTTTATAAGAGTCCCAAAGTTCAGGTTCATCTAAGGTTAAATAACCTGCTTGAATATCAGCATATTCAGGACTCATATCTAATGCTGTGGGAAGTTGGGGAAGGACTATTTGTTTGTCGTTATTGTAGTTGGCTACATAATAATCTTGTCCGCATTCTCGACAAAAGACGAGAGGATAAAGTAAACGGTTTTCTGTGGTGGTATATTGTCCTTCTAAGGTGAGAAACCGTTTTTCTGGAGTTTCGATAGTGGCGTAAACACTACCACCTTGAGAAATAAATTGATGGAGTCGAAATGCTAATCCTTTGGTTGTGCTTCCCCAGAGGAACATTTGTTTAAGGACATTGAGATATTGTTCATAGTTTTGTTTTACTGCATTCTCATCTTCTGGTGTTAAAGTGCAACTACTAGCCAATATTTCTGCACCTGTTTCTAAACTTATGGGTGTACGTCGGACAAGATGACCTTGTTTATCTTCTAAACCAAAGGTCATTTCTATCCAGTAACTCAGAGGATGGTTTTGGAAGTTTTCTAATGTTTGTTCTATCTCTGGTGGTAAACCTTGTTCAATGCTTTCTCGCAGTTCTTTTATCGTCGGTTCAGTCAGTTTTATAGAACGTTCTAAAGTTTCATCTATGACGTTATGGGGTTTAATTTCGACACCAAATAATTTACTCGCAACATCTGCTACTACTTGACGGCGTTCTGTGCGTGTTCCTTCTGTGGACATGGTAGCACTTGTCCCAATACATAATAATTTTTGTCCACAACGTTGGCGGAGTTTTCTAATTAAAATGGCTACGTCTGCACCTTGTCTACCGCGATAGGTATGGAGTTCATCTAATACTAAAAATTTTAATTCTGGAGAAGCAACAAGTTTTTCTTCATGGGTGCGGGAAAGCATTAATTCCAGCATCACATAGTTAGTTAATAATATGTGGGGTGGGTTATTTTGAATTTCTGTTTTTGTGGTTAAACTTTCTTGTCCTGTGTATTTAGCAACGCGAATATGGGTGTTAGAAACGTTATTGAGAAATTTCTTGATTTCTTCTTCTTGGGAGTTAATCAGGGCGTTCATGGGATATACTAATATTGCCCTGACTCCTTGAATTTCTGGATGACGGAGTAAGTCGTTAAAAATGGGGACTACATAAGTCATACTTTTCCCAGAACCTGTACCGGTTGTTAATACATAAGGTTCTTGTTTTTCGGCGGTTTCAAATGCTTGTTGTTGGTGATAATGGAAGTGAAAGGGTTTGCCGTTTTTAGAGAAGTATTGAGTACATTCAGGATGTAAAATACCGCTATTTACTAATTCGGTAACTGTAGCACCAGGGCGATATTTGGGGTTAAGTTGGACGAGGGGATTTGTCCACAGTTGTCCTTTTTCAAGTTCTTGATTAACGAATTCTCTAACTTTAGTATCACGGATTTTTAAGAAGCTTTCTATATAGCGGCGATAGTCGCCAATAATTTCATTACGAAAGTTAAATATATCGAGAGAATCGGGAATTGATGATTGGTAATTGGTAATTACAGAAGATTTTGGGGTACGTCCTAAACGATGATCTATATATTCACAAAGTTGGATAGCAAAGGTTTCTGTGAGGGTGTTAGGATTAAAGATTTCTGTGAGTTCTTGATAATCCCATGTTGGGGGAATATGGGTGAAAATTAGGTTTAGTTGTTCGGGGGTGAGTTCAGCAACGTTTGTACAATCAACTAATGCTAATTTTTGTCCCATGAGGGAACTAATTGATAATATTGCTGTTTCTGGTTGTGGGATTAGTTCTTGTAGTTTGACTGGGATTTTCATTGTCTGAATCAGGATTTCCAGGATTTAAGGATTTAAGGATTTACAGGATGTTATTGATAAATTATTGGTGAATATTTAAGATTATAAAATACCGTTATTCTCATAGGCAACTAATAAAAGCAGATAATATAAAATTCTTTACATTTATTTTTTAAATTTCATGCCAAAATCTCTATTTTTTATAGACAATAAAACACTTACATCCTGTACATCCTTTAATCCTGGATATCCTGATATGGCTTGCGCCACGCTTCGCTATCAGACAAAATAGGTAATTGATAATTAGTAAATTACATCCTGTACATCCTTTAATCCTGGATATCCTGATTCTGACAATTCTTTATTTACTCATTTATATGCCAATTTTCTAAAGAAAAATCCCATGCTTGTTTAATTTTTTGAAAATCGCTATCACGAGAAACTACAATTAAATTATTTTCTATAGCAGTAGCAGCAATCCATAAATCATTTTCACCAATACCCAAATCAGTAATTTTTGTTTTCCGGCGTTTATTTCTTTCCTTTGGTGCAAATTTATCCATAATTTTTGCTTTCAGTTTTGCATAAATATGGCTGACGCTATCATTTATATCATAAATAGAAATATCTGCTATAAAATCTTCTATGATCCGCAAATTATCTGCTATTTTTTGAGAATTTTCGGCCATATATAGTAATTCTCCTTCAGTTACTACCGAAATAGCTAAATTAGATTCTCCAGCACTTTTCGCATGATCTATAATGAGAGAATCACCAAAAATTAAAGCACTACAATGGTTAGTATCAAGTAAATACATAAAACTCTATATTTAGATTATTTAATTAATTGAATTATTGATTTTACTAAAATTCCGCTACTCCACGGGAATCATAAACTGCTTGTAAACAATCTTTAAGATCATCACCCTGCCATTTACCAGCATGGCGTAAAATTGACTTACCTGAACCTAGACGTTGAGGAGGTTTTGCTTTTTTCATTTTCATGTTTTTTACCATCTTTAGCAATTCTGCTATTTCTGCTTCTGTCATGGTTTCAATTTCTGCAACGAGTTCTTCTTTAAATGTCATTTTTGTTTCTCCTATTTTTACTAAACTTAAAAATTGTCTGATAGCGAAGCGTGGCGCAAGCCATATCAGGATGTCCAGGATTTGAGGATTTTCAGGATGTTATTGATAATTTATTGGTGGATATTTCAGATTATAAAATACAATTATCCTCATAGTCAACCAATGACTAATGAAAGCAGATAGTATAAAACTTTACGTTTCATTTATTAAACATCATCCCCAAATCTCTATTTTTCATAGACAATAAAACACTTACATCCTGTACATCCTTACATCCTGGTTATCCTGATTCAGACAATTAATAATTATCAAACACACACCGAAAATATCCAAATTTCATCCTGTACATCCTCTAATCCTGGTTATCCTGATTCAGACAATTAATAATTACGAATTACGAATTACGAATTACGAATTACGAATTACGAATTACGAATTATCCCACGCTTCTAATACTAATCTTTGGGTTCTATATTCCCCAAATTGTTTGATTTCATTGTTCTTTAATACTCTAAATGTTTCACTGGGAAAATCTGCACCATAGACTTCAGCAGGATCTAATATATATCGTAGTTCATCGCGGGTGAGTTGGTAAAGTTTGGCGTAATATGCGTCTAATTCGGCTCGAATTAAGGCGCGTTTATTGGGATTCCAAATAAAAGGTTCTCCGTTGTATCCCATGTCTTGCGCGAAGGGTTGCATATCCCAGGATGTGTACACTAATTCGAGGACGCGGGGGGCGATATATTCTATGTCTTCTTGTGTGTATTTTTCTGGGGGAATAACTGGAAGTTGTTTGATTATGAAAAAGTTTAAATTTGTACCTCCTATTTTTTGACGAGTAACAAAATCAAAAACTAAACTATTTAAACATCCATATAAACAAGTTATTAAATCTGTTTTTTTTGCTGTTGGAATCATCATAAATACACTATCACCAAGTGCGATTTTAGGCAATAAACTAAAAATAGCAGTATGTTCATTGACTGTTTTCGTAATACGTCTAAAACCTAACAACCAATTCTTATCCCAATTATCACTTAACTTATTTTCAACTTCCTTTTTGTCTACCCAATAACGAGATTTAACAGTAAAAGATAAATCGCTTTTTTCATCATCTGTTAAATCACGAGTATCACCATTATCTGTATAAGTCGCCCAACGGTGATCAAATTGATGAAACATTTTCGCTTCATATAATGGTACTAAATTATCACCAGGTTCATTGTAAAATAACTCGCTATCACTAGACATATTAAATAAACCTTGCATAAATGAAATACCCCAAGGGTTAATTCCGGTTTTCTCATTTTCTAGAACTGGCACATTTTTATATATCTTTTTAGTTAATTCTGCATCTTTGCTACTTCTAAAAACTGGACAGGTGAGGGTATTAGGATTAATTAATGCAATATCTTGAGGTGAAAGTTGAAATAACCGTGTTTGATTTTCTAATTGTTTAGGTTGAGTCAGGAAAAATGCAAAATTACCACGTTTAATTGGTTTACAAGTCATAGCAAGTAAAGAAAATTTTATTTGTCTATCTATACCAATAAATAACCCTTCTCTATTTTCAAAATCATACAAACTTGCTAAATTCTGCTTTTGAATTAAATCACCAAAAAACCTTTTACAAGTATCATCAGTTGCGATACCTGTAGGAACAATTACCCCAACTCTACCATGACCACTAATCAAACTTCTCGCAGTTTCCGCAAACACAGAATAAGTATTAATTTTCCCCACCGCAGTTAAAGGAAATCTTCCGGCTTCCCGAATAAACTTATTTTGTGCTTCCGCATCATGTTTAGCATCTTCAAAAGCCCGTGCTAACCCTGGATTTTGCTTTGGTAATTCCTTAATCAACTTTTCCCGCGCTGCTTTATTTTGTGCGTTCGCAATTTCTAAACTGCGAGAGGCGAAAAACTCCTTTTCAGCAATTTGTAATATTTCCCAAGGAGGATTACCTAAAACACAATCAAAACCTTTCGGTAATTCGTAATTCGTAATTCGTAATTCGTAATTACTTGAATTTTCGGGTTGAGGGTTGAAAACTTCGGGGAATTCTAAAGGCCAATGAAAGAAATTCTTTTCCTGTGCTAACTTATTCGCAGCATCAATTAACCCTTGTAATTCGTAATTCGTAATTCGTAATTCGTAATTCGTAATTCGTAATTCGTAATTAGAATCTGAATTAAGAACCTTTTGGACAGTTTCCCGTTTTAACCTATCTATAGTTGCTGTAGTTGGTAAAAGTTGTAAATTATGTTCAGTTAAATACATGAAAAATGCCGCAGTCCATAAATTACAAGCTGCTTTTTTTAACCACCAATGATTATCTAAAAGATTATCTTGATATTTTCTCTCTTTTTCCTTAACTTCCTGGGGTGTATTTTCGGAAAAGTCCGCTAATTCTTGCCATAATTTCGCAAAGATGTAATTATCATCAGCAGCAGTTTCAAAAATAGATAATTGTCCTTGGTTTTCCCGTTCTTTCTTATTCCGCTTCTTAAAATCAGTCGCTAACTTCTTGTCATCACCCGTCACCGCTTTAAAAGCATCATCAGGAATACCTGCATCTAAACAATCTAAATCCAAAACACCAACGAGAGAATTACCGCATTTTATCCGATGATCTAAAAAGTTCAAAGGTTTACCAGTCGCAAAACCTTCAATCCATAAAGCCACCTTACACAAATCAACCGCTAAAGGGTTCAAATCTACCCCATAAATACAATTTTGAATCACATCACGCACCGCTTGACGTAAAGGTTCTGGTGCTGGTTGAGATTCCCCTGTTCTTACTTTCGCTAATTCCTTTCCTATGCGTCTTGCTGCTGCTAATAAAAAATGTCCAGAACCACAAGCGGGGTCTATGACTTTTATGCTTAATAGGGATAATTCGTAATTCGTAATTCGTAATTCGTAATTTGGAATTTGGAATTTGGAATTCGTAGTTTGTAATTCGTAATTATTAGAATTGCTAGTTTTTTGTTCAGCTTGGCGTAATTTCTCCTCAATAACTGGTTCTAATGCTGTCTTAATTAACTGTTGGACAAGTTGGGGAGGTGTGTAATAAGAACCTGTGGTTTTTCTATCACTTCCAAATACTAAATTAAATTCATATATGCCTTGATTTTGTTTAATTTGGGGGTGAAAATCTAATAAACTTTCATAGACACTTCCCAATTCTTCCACATCCAAAGCCGCATAATTTACCCGGCGTGTTTGACCTTTATCCTCATACAAGGATAAACAACGAATGGCAGTTAATAAATCATAATTATCAATACCACAATTATCTAAATCTGTCAAGGTTTGCGAACCAAATAAATCACCGTTTAAAGGCGATAAACCTAATATTTGTCCGCGCCAATTTTCATCAAATAACTTAAATGTCACCCGTAAACCTTGCCAAATATCTTGAAATCCTTCCCGACGATAGCGAGGACGTTCTGCTAATTCTCTTAATCTTTCAATACTGTAATATTCAAGATAAATTCTCGCTTTTTCTGTATCTTCTCCAATTAATAATAAGTTGCGAGATTCAGCCACCATTAAGAATAATAGGCGATAAATTAACCGCAATAATTGACGGTAATAAATTAATTCGTAATTCGTAATTCGTAATTCGTAATTCGTAATTATCGGAGTATTTTTGGCAGAGATTTTCACTATCACGATGTTGAATAAAGCCGTTTCCTAGCTGTATCAAAGCTTTTTCTACCCCGTCGCGCAGTCTATCCCGGACTCTTCCCCCTTGCTGTAAACTCTCTTGATGGTAATATTCCAATAGGCATTTATCCGCATCATCCGCAGTTTCTGGTAAACGGGAACGGTGGAAAAGCCGATAAAATAGACCAAATTCGGCAAAGTTCTCACCGTTGAGAATCTGCTCTAGGTCAAATTCGATATAAGTAAGGCGAGTCATTAGAGAAGAGTCGCGTAATAACCGCCAGCGAAAACCATTAGTTGCGATCGCCCAAAGATGCTCTGTCTTGTTAAGATATTCCTGTACTAACCCATGTGCTGATAACCGGGGTGTGCCACTGGGAGGACGTTTATCAATATCCAGACGACAACCAATAATATGAATGGGGGGATAATTCGTAATTGGTAATTCGTAATTCGTAATTCGTAATTCGTAATTCGTAATTGAAGAGTCGGATGGTGATACAGCGCGGTGGGAAATGGCGTAGGTTTGCCCTTCTACGACTTCGGCTTTAGCGGTATATATGGGAGTATATCCCAGACTTTTTAACAGCAGTACAGCCATTTCACGGGTGATACTGGTGGCTGTATCTTCCGCATCCAGCCTATTTAATTGGCGTTGAAAAGATGCCCAATAGGCTTTTGCATCACCCCAAGCGATCGCAATTTCATCTTCAAGTTTATCAGTTTTCGATAACCCAAAATCCGCCGGTGTTTGTCCTTTGATATTACCTGTTAATAGTTCGGTAGTAATATCTGCTGCGAGTAAGTTGCCTTCAAATTGTACGCCAATCATAGTTTTAATTCGTAATTCGTAATTCGTAATTCGTAATTATTTGTCTTTAAGTTTTTTGGTAGAAGCGACTAAGATTTTTCCAATTTCGTTAGCTTCTTGGAGAAGTAAGGTAAATTTTGGTTTATCTACTAATTCTGATTCTATCAAAATTTCTAACCAGTATTGAGTTTCTCTGGCTTCTTTCAGGGCTATTTCTAATTTATGAATGAAGTCTTTATCAGATTGAGCAGATTGAGCTTCTCTAACATTTGCGCCTACAGAAGTACCAGACCGCAATAACTGTTTAGAAAGTGTCCGATAAATTCCTGGTTTTTCATCAAGAAAGCAACAAGCTTTGATTATCCTAATTGCAAATTGTTTTGTCCTATCTGTAATTGTGATATGATTGTTGCTTTTGACATTTACATTTGCATTTGTGTTTGTCACCTTTAACATCCTCCCTTGCTTCTTTCTTAAATTCCAAATTCCAAATTCCAAATTCCAAATTCCAAATTCCAAATTACGAATTACGAATTACGAATTACGAATTACCCCCGGTTGCAAGATATACACCCCTAACAAATCCATCGGTAACTGTGGTATTACCTGAACCCTGCCCTCCTGAGTAATTGCCCGTACACGCTGATGGGATTGGGATAAGGAGTGCGATCGCTCTTTGGCAAATAATTCTAAGTCTGTTTGCAACTCATCTAAACGATTCAACAACTCTTCTACCTCCTGTTTTTTCAGTCCCGCAGGAGCATCAGCCACCGGGTTAGCTTGTTCTAACAATGCTTTTGCGTCTTCCGGTGTTAACCACATCGGATTTGAGGGCGGTCCGGTAAACCCCACTACAGCACATTCTTCTCCTAACAGTTCATGATTACGCTTGAGCGTATCCCCACCTTGAGCTAAAGCCCGACTACTAACTTTTTGTGTCAACAAATGTCGCAATCTTAACAACAATAAAGTCGTTCGTTTAGTTACAGTATCCGTAGTTGTAAACCCGCACCTAGCTACTAAATCATTTTCAGAATTAAGCAAAGCTACTTCTAAAATATGACGCGCTAAACCCTCCACCAAAGGATGATTCCGTCCCACATATTCCACCCCAAACGGTGCAGGTGTGGTAAAAGTAATTAACCGTTTTTCTGTCCCTAAAGTAGGTTTTAAAAAATCAGGAATTGACGGTAATAACCATCCTTGTTTTTTCTCAATCAAGGCACAATTTAACTTTGCACAAGCATTATTCACAAACCTGAATACATCCTCTTCACTACCGAGAATTTGGTCAGATTCCATCAATTCCTGTTCTACTTCTGTGGGTTTAATTGCCTTTTGTGCAAAGCGAGTCCGGCTGATTTTTTCCCGTTCTACAGCCTTATCCCATTGTTTATGCACCTGTGCAACGGCTGATTCTCCCTCATCTAATAAATCCAATAATGACAACTGCTGCGCGTCCGTACTCTTATCAAATAAAGATTTAAACACCGCTTCAGAAACAGTAGTGCTATCCATTGGGACAGGAACAGTAATACCCAATGTTTTATGTATTTGCACTGCTTTACGAATTAACACTTCTAAAACTGCCCCATCTACGGGATTATCCTGACCATAGAGTAAACAACTTTTTACCTGGGTTGCTACCTGTCCATAGCGGTCAATGCGTCCTTCTCGTTGTTCTAATCTGTTAGGATTCCAAGGTAAATCATAGTGAATCACCGCACTAAAATGGGACTGTAAATTTACCCCTTCACTCAAACAGTCAGTAGCAACCAGCACTCTTTGAGGATAGGACTTTAATTCTTGCAGCCTAATTTCTCGTTCATCTTCCGACTGTTCCCCAGTAATGGCAATCACCCGAATTTGTCCACTTTTCTTTTCTAATTTCTGTTTCAAGGCATTTGCCACATAATTAGCTGTAGCAATGTAGCGACACCAGATAATCGGGTTGTAATTATTTGCCAGTAGGGATTGAATATAATTAATACAAGTTTGTAACTTTTGGTCTTTATTCCCCTGTAACTCTGCCGCAGCTTGGATAAAAGTCCGCAACTTGCGTTTATCTGCATCCCCATAACTTTGCTTTCCCTGTTCTATTACCACAGTGGGAGCAGCATCTACAGCTTGTTCCTGGTCTGTGGGATCATAAACATAGGAACTCATCAAATCTTCATCTAATTCGTAATTCGTAATTCGTAATTCGTAATTCGTAATTCGTAATTCGTAATTCGTAATATTTCCTATGGCTACGCTACGCGAACGTAATTCGTAATTCGTAATTTCCAACTCCTCCTTATTCCCTGACTCCTTGCTTGTTAAGTTACGGTTTAAGGTGGCGATCGCCGCAGCCGGAGAAGACATGACACAACGAATTAATGCCAATGCTGACCAATAACGTCCCCGGCGTTGGGCATGACTCATTTCTGCGGTAGTAGTTTTTACTAACCCTCGTGCAAAGTTATAAACTTCTTCAAAAAGCTGTTTATATTCCTTAGATAACTTGTAAGGTTCTTCGTCTGACTTGCGTTCAGGAAACGGCGTTTCATTCCCTAACCATAGTTTCACATCTGCCCGTCGTCGTTGGATAAAATGACTGGCTAATGTATCTCGTTCTGGTTCTGTCAGTTTGTCCAACGTTAAATTTTCAAACTCTGGCTGGAGTAACCCTAACAATGACAGGAAAGATTCTTCAATGCCACTATGGGGAGTAGCCGAAAGCAATAATAAATGGCGGTTTTGTTTTTGGGCAATCTGCTGAATTAATTGATGTCGTTGCTGTTGGGATGTACCTTTACTGCCAGAACGGGTACAAGTATGTGCTTCATCTACAATGACAAAATCTGGACAGTGGGTAATAAAACTAGCTTTACGGCGTTCTGCTTTAGCATAGTCGAGGCTGACAATAATATGGCGATAGTAACTAAATACATGAGAACCGTTAGGTATTGCTCGTTCTAATTTAGAAGCCGTACCCGAACGGATCACCACCGCATCAATATGGAATTTTTCTCTTAATTCTTGCTGCCATTGCTCACATAAGTGAGGAGGACATAAAACCGCTATCCGTTTCACTTCGCCTCTATCTAACAACTCACGGGCAATTAAACCAGCTTCAATGGTTTTACCAATACCCACATCATCAGCAATCAATAATCTCACTGTTTCTAATCGCAGTGCCATCAACAAAGGAACTAGCTGATAAGGACGAGGACGCAATGACAACCGACCCAAGCAGCGAAAAGGACCCGCCCCACTCCGTAACAGATGCCGGGCTGCATCCATCAATAACACGGCTGCTGTGTGGTCTTTAATACTGTCAGCAGTAGGCAGGGGAAAGGTTGCAGGTGCTAGATTTTCTAAATTTAACTGCCGATAAATCCCTACCATTTCCTCTTCGTGACCACTGAGAGGACGGAGACGAATCAGGTCTTGATTTTCATCTGGCAGCACTACCCATTGCCGACTGCGGCAACTGACTATAGAACCGGGGGTGGGGGTTAAAGTATCTGTCATCGTTTCGCTGTGTTGGCAAAGTTAGCAATGTAAACCAGGTAGAAAGGATACTTCTTAACTACCTGCCGGTTTATGTTATATTAATGACTATCAATATTACTGTTTAGTATAAAGCCATTTAATCAAGCAAATGCAACTTTATTATAAAAAGTGACAATTTTTACTTCTATGATAAAAACTGTAATATTTCCACAAATATAGTCCAGGAAGGTAAAATCTGACTATGTAAACTTTTGATAAATTAACAAACCAATATAACCTAGTATTTACTCTTAGTAGTGCTAATTGACACAGCTTACTTGCAATGGAGTATAAAATATGTAAACCTGCTATGACTGCTATGTTTAGGGGTTTAGTATTTATTTGACACCAAGAGACAGAGCGTAGTGATCCGAAGGTAATGGTCTTTGAAATATTGACTATACATAAATTATAGAGATTTAGGTAGTCGGGAAACTGTTGATAAATTTAAAATTACCTAAAATGACTGAACAACAACCCATACAACAGAAAATTCAAGAATTAGCTAACCAAGCGATAGCGAAGCGCTGCTGCAAGCAGTTCGCCGAAGGAAACCCATCATCTTGGTTTGAAATTGTCTATTCAGAATCTCTTGGTGATGTAAATCAAGTTCCTTGGGCAAAATTGACCCCCCATGACTATTTACAAGAGTGGTTACATATCCATCACCCCAGTCAAGAAAAATCTTCAGCCTTAGTCATTGGTTGTGGTTTAGGAGACGATGCAGAAGCTTTAGCACAAAAACAATATCGCGTCACAGCCTTTGATATCTCACCCACTGCTGTTAATTGGTGTCAGGAAAGATTCCCTAACTCATCTGTTAATTATACAGTTGCAGACCTATTAGCAATTCCTAGTCAATGGCATCAAACTTTTGATTTAGTTTATGAATGTAGAAACATTCAAGCACTACCATTAAACGTCCGTTCTCTAGCTATTGAGTCAGTTTCTTCTACGGTTGCAATCGGGGGAACTCTCTTAGTAATTACAGGTTTTCGAGAAACAGAAGCTGAACCAGATGGACCACCTTGGTTATTATCTGAATTTGAACTGAGTCAGTTTAAAAAATGGGGATTAACAGAAATTTCTCGTCTGCCATTTGTAACACCGAATAGACCTTACATTAGAATTGAATATCAACGACAATTGCCCACTTCATAAGGTTTTCTTCAGGGAATGTTGCTAAATAATGCTATCATTTAGATTCCCAAATCTTCAAAATAGGCTTTGATGTGTTTATCTAAGTCCTGTAATGCAAGTTCCATAGTGGAATAACTGCTTTTCCCTTCATAAACTGTTCCACCATAATCATAAGCTCTGACAAAAGAATCAATATATTCACTTTCTCCTATTTCTATCCAACCGCGTTCTTCTACAAAACGGTTAATGTGGGGATATTGTTCTTCAAAACTGTTGGCTTTTGGCATCTTGGTAATTACTCACTCACAGCATCAAGAAAGTCCTGTTTACCTTCTTTGATAGTTTCTTTAACTTCAGCTTCTATCTCAGGACTAATTTTCTGGGTTTCCACCATATAAGAGAAAAACTTTTTGAAAGAAGTCATGTAAGATTTAGTGCTGCTTTCAGATGCCCACATTGCTTTACGTGGGAAATAATCTAATAGAAAAGAAGAAACATCTTGATCATCAGCTTCATCAATTTTTTTAAATGGTTCATAGTAAAAAAGATAGTCAGCAAAAAAGTGAATATTACCAAGATGCTGTTTTATTGTCTTACGGGAAAGACCAGCTTGTTGTAACCATGTGTAAAAACCCTCCAGAATCGGTTGATTATACTTTTGGATTTTGGCTACTTCTTTGTCAAAGTCACTCATAATGTCTTGTGATTTAGATAATTAAGCCCGTTTTGCTAACAATGTAGAACTATCACCTTGATGAAATTTGATTTTTCCTTCCAGTTCATTTTCGTCTTTCAATTTTAACCAACCACTACCAGAAGCCTCATCATTTTCATCATTGCCCTCCCAAGTAAATTCTAATTTGTTAGCATTGCCATCTTTAACAATATCCCCATCAATATATCCAGTAACCAATCCAAACTGAAACTCCCCATTTCCTTGTTCATCAATTTCAATATAAGCCTGTACTTCCATATTAAAATATTCATCATCCCAGTTCGACATTTCATAAATATGCCAAGTTCCAGTAAATTCCATGATTTTATCCTCCAGATTTAAACATTTACTATATCAGTATTTTTGTGATTTTTTTTCATCTTCCCCAGTGATTAATTGGAAAATATCATGAGGATGGTTATTATCATCTGGTTCAATAGTAGCTTCATCAGAAAAACCAGCAGCAGCAAATTGAGATTTAATGGATTGTAAGTTAATTCGTGTCAAATAAGATAGGTTACTTGATAAACCATGAATTGTTGTTCGACGAGTGCCTGAATGTTGCTTAGAGTAAGCTAAATCATTCGCAAGTACCCATACAGCTAACATATAAACATCTTTAGGAAACTGAATAGAAATTGTTTTTAATTCAGAGATTCTTACTACTTTACGTTCGTTTATAGACATTTGTACTCTCTCCTAATATTATGTGGATTTAATTTATTCACAATACCAACCTTTGCTGTAACCGTGTATATCGTTGCATATCATTATTCGTTTATAGACATTTATACTCTCTCCTAACATTACATGGATTTAATTTATTCACAATACCAATCTTTGTTGTAACCGTGTATATCGTCGCATATCATTAGTAGAACGCACAGCCAAAGATATAGCTTTTTTTGCCCCAATTACAATTGCTAACTTTTTAGCACGGGTTAAACCTGTATAAAGTAGATTACGAGTAAGCATCATATAGTGCTGCATATAAAAAGGCAAAATCACCACCGGATATTCAGAACCTTGGGATTTATGTATAGAAACACTCCAAGCTAAAGTAATTTCATTGAGGTCAGCATAATCATAAACTACAGAACGTTCGCCATACTTCACATTTATTTCTTGTTCAACAGTGTCAATATCCGTGATAATTCCTAAATCACCATTAAATACTTCTCTTTGATAATCGTTAGTCTGCTGAATTATTCTGTCACCTACCCGTAATGTCATCCCACCCCTGGTAATCTCTACCTTATCGGGACTTTTAGGGTTAATTAATTCTTGCAATACCGTATTCAGATTGCGAGTACCCACTAATCCCCTTGACATCGGACAAAGCACTTGGACATCCGTAGCGGGGTTAAATCCTAATTTTGGGATCAAGTCTGTAATTAATTCACAAATTGTTTGCACCCCATGTTCTGGCTGAAATCCCCCTCCATGCCACAAACAGTCGGAAACTGGGGAATTACTGATTGGTTCGATGGTGGGATACTGCCCCCGGTTAATTTCGTGGGCTGCGGTAATAATTGCACTCTGTTGAGCTTGACGGAATACCTGAGTTAGTCGTATCACTGGGACTCTACCAGAATGTATTAGGTCAGCAAGGACACTACCTGGTCCCACTGATGGTAACTGGTCAATATCTCCCACCAATAAAAGTTGTGCGCCGGCTGAGACTGCTTTGACTAAGGCGTATGCTAAAAATAAATCTAACATACTGGCTTCATCAACAATAATTGCTGTTTGAGGTAACGGATTATCGTTGTCAGATTTAAAACCCCTTGTTTTGGGGTCAAATTCCAATAAACGATGTATGGTCTTTGCTTCTAAACCAGTCATTTCCGCCAAACGTTGTGCTGCCCTTCCAGTTGGTGCAGCTAAAGCAATGGATTTACCCATCGCCTTCCATAAACTGACTATGGTATGGGTAGTGAAAGTTTTACCAACACCTGGACCCCCTGTAAGAATCATGATCTGCGAGTAAGCAGCCATTTCTACAGCTTCCTGTTGCTGTTGGGAAAGTTCAATTTTTTGACTTTGTGTAAATCTTTCCGTCCATGCTCGAACGCGAGGAATGTCAGTAGTAACAGGCTGACTCAAACGCTGATGTATCAGTTGGGCAAGGTTTTGTTCAGTATGAAAATAAGTAGGTTTGTAGCAAAGTAATATATCACCATCCTTTTCTCTAATTAACTCATCTTTCAAGGCCATGTTTGTGATAGTTTGAGTTATTGCCTGTTCTGTGGGCTGATGAGATTCAGTAGTCAGCAGTTTAATTACGGACTCAATCAGTTCTGGTTGTGGTAAGTAGCAATGACCATCTTCAGCGGCTTCACTCAAAGCATGAACAAGTCCGGCACAATATCTAAACTGAGAATCAGGTGCAACTCCTAAATTACGGGCTATTTTATCAGCAGTGAGAAAACCAATACCATAGATATCAGTAGCTAATTGGTAGGGGTTATTGGTGACAATAGCGATCGCTTTATCGCCATACTGTTTATAAATCTTGACTGCATAGATAGTAGAAACACCATGTCCTTGCAGAAATACCATCACTTCTTTGATAGCCTTTTGAGTTTCCCAGGCGGTTTGTATCAACTTGATGCGTTTTTTAGCAATACCATTAACTTCAATTAAACGATCAATGTGATTTTCAATGATTTCCAGAGTTTCTGTTCCAAAGTGGGCAACAATTCGTTTTGCTGTGACGGGTCCCACACCTTTAATTAATCCACTGCCCAAATACTTTTCAATACCAGTAAGTGTAGCTGGTTTGGTTTCTTTATAATTAATTACTTGAAATTGTGGTCCATATTGGGGATGTTCCCGCCAAAAACCCGTTAGTTGTAGTGTCTGCCCTGGTTGAATATTGGCAAAACTGCCGACAATGGTTGTTAAATCTTTGATACTAGAGCGAGTTAAGCGTGCCACTGTGTAACCGGACTCCTCGGAATAAAAAGTGAGGCGTTCTACTACTCCCGTAATGGTTTCTTGGGGAACAGAAGCATTAATTTGTGGGGAAGTCGGGTTTGGTGCAGTGGACATTGTTTGCTTAAATTATGGTACAACCATGAAAAAGTTATAAGTAATGAGACAGAATTAATTACATACAGCGGTTTCCGCTCTTATGAGGTACATCTTAGCCCCCTCATCGCTTGCGGGGAGGGGGTTGGGGTGGGGTTCTTGTACCTCATAACACCGGGAAGTGCTGTAACTGATTTTTCTGTTTCCCGTTCCCTGTTCCCTCTCTAAATGAGTGAATTTAATTTTGTCCGACTATTTATTTTAAAATCATTTTTTGACTAATCTATTTAACTTTAAATAACCTTAACTTTAATCATCATCAGGTTTTTTCAACTCTATCGTCCATTCATCTTCTATAAAACATACTATATATTCTTCTTCTTGTTCTGGTGGTTGACCATGAGATTCTAAAACTTGCGATTCTTGTATCTCCCCATGATCGGGGTCAATTTTTTCTAGATATAAATCAAATTCCCATTCATTCCGTAAATCAAAGATAAATTGTAAATGATTTTCTATTTCTAGGGATAAATCACCTAAGCGAAAATCGCTGGTATCGGGGTTAGATTCAAGTTCAGGATGGTCAAATTCAAGAATTCTGCCTGTGCGGTCTTGGTAGATAAATGTGTACAGATGTCGAGGGTCAAAATCAAAGGCTTCGGCAATTGCTGTAGCTACTTCATCTAAATTTAAGTAACTAGGAATAGCAATGCGTCGCCAAGTATCCTGTAAAGTAACTTTAAATATATAAGTACCTTCAGTAAAACCGCCTTCTGCAATCACTAAAGTTTGTGACCATTCGGGAAAATAGGGTTGAAAATAAGGTTTTAAAGTCTCAAAAGCTATCCGAAAATCTAACCGAAATTTGGCATAATCTTCTATTTGGATATTTGTACGGCTTTCTGTTAATATAGCCATAATTGCATTACCCAAAGGCAAAGGTTTAACATCAGTAAAACGCCAGCCTTTAGCGGGTTGTGGTTGTCCTGATGTTAGTTCAATTAAACCAAATAAATGCAAAAGAGCGAGATTATGGAATCCAGGAAAATAACCTAATTTATCTTGTTCTAAATAACTATTAAATTTTAATCCTGCTTCTGGCATATCTTCCCAAAAGAATAAACACAGATATGCTTGGTCAAACATATCTCTTTCGTTGCCTAATAGTTTATTATCTCCCCAAACTAACCAAGATTCTAATAGTGTAAAATATTGTTCTGTGGGGTTAAAATTCTGCCAAATTTGCAGAAATTTTGGGTCTAAAACTAATTTGCTCTTTTTACCTTTGGTAATTAGTTGAGATAGTCCAGAAGCGCGGAGAAGGAAATAAAGACCGTGAATATAGGGGTAAGATTTTTGGACAGGACGTTTAAAATTAATATCTATGGGAGAACTTAATAGAGAGTTAAGCTGTTGCAGGTATTTAAGGGAGAATTGGTGATGAGTGTTACTAACTTCAACGCCATCAGGTTGGAGAAATTCTAAAATAGTTTGAAAATCTTTTAAAATTGTGCCTGGGGTATGTTGACTAATGGTTTGTTGTTGAAGTAGTTGTTTTTTATCTGCCGTCAGTGGTAGTTTATCTCGGATTTTGTCGGGAATGATAGAAAATAGTTCATTCATCTGATTTAAGAAAAGAAATTTATTCAAATACAGGTTTTTATTTGGGGAATGGTTGCAAAATTTTCGATATTTAGCCCATCACTCTTTACTAAAAATCTCTTCTAGAGTTAGGGGTTTACCCGCAAGTTCAGAAGCTAAATCCCTGAGTTTAAACAGAGTTTCAAAATGTCCACGATCCAATTGTCCCTTTTTGGCAGATGACAGGTTTCTGTTATCTAATCCAGTCATTTCCTTAGCTTTTTGAAAGATATGTTTTTGTCTTCTGTCCAATAACTAGAAAGGTCAATATATTTAGTAACAAAAATACTTAGTTTCTGTTGGATTCTCATTTGCCAAAAAATTTCCCTACCCCAAGTCGCCGCTTTCATCGCTATGTGTAGCCAAAATAAAGCTTGGAAATGCTACTTTATTCGCTATTGCCGCTCTTTTGGAATTACCTCAAACAATTCACCCATTCCACAGCCGAAGAAATCACACAGAACTGCTAAAGTATCAACATCATAACGCTTTGCAGAGTTATCACACAATCCCCTAACAGCAGTAGGAGTTAGCCCAGTCGCCTCAGCCAGCGCCGATCTGGTCAAATCTTGGGCATCAATTAAATCCTGTAAGCGACAACGAAGTTTGACTTTCAACTGCTGCACAGCTTTTCTGTCACTTCGTTTAGTAAATTTTGGGGGAACGTTATGATTCATTAAGGATGCTGTCATTTAAAAGTCTTTCGTTTCTATTGTCGTTTATAGTTACAGCCATTATAACCATTAGACAATTAAATAGTTAATCGCTATAATATAAAAAGCAAAAAGGCGATCACCCGATTCCGGCAAGAATATGCGATCGCCCTTTCACAAATAGACCTAATATTTCGAGGTCAAGATTATGATGACACAATATCAAGGTTTTAGGGTAGCTCTAGCAGAAATTCCAGTAACTGCACAGCAAGAATTAGAACAATACATTGACAAACAAGCTGATGCAGTTGCGCCCTTTGCTCTCAACTACAACTTCGATTACAACCAATTTACAGACCCCGAACTGCAAAACAAAGCCAAAACTACCCTAGCTAACTTTATCGGCTTTGTCCGTCAGACTTTTGATGGCTTACTCGCTAGTGGTCAAGCATTGCAAGATATTTACTACAATTGCATCGCTTTTTGCCCAAATGGTAAACAGGTTTTTAACACCTGGCTATTGAGTAATGATTTTGGCGCATCTCGCTATATTGCCTCCTCAGCCATGAAAATTTACGCTTGGTTTGAGCAACTGCCAGAGCGAATCCAACGTTTAGTGCGAGAAAAAGTCCAGAACTGGAGTGTTGCTGCCCTTAGCCAACTGACTAAAGTGGCTGATCACCTTGTCAAAGAACTGGTCAATTCTGGCAAGAAAACAGCCGCACAAGTCAAGGCAACAGCAGAAAAGACTGGAACAAGTCCAAAAGCCAGTTCAAAAACAACTAATTCCACTACTGTTGCTGCTGCGAGTAACGAACAAGTAGATACGCCCGAATTTGCACCTGGGATGCGAATTGTCATTGTTGATCATGGAATCTGGAATGGTTACAAAGGGATTATTACCGCCAAGTGGGAAGTAAATGGCAATGAATGCTGGTGGGTACTTTTGGACTCTGTGGTTGCCCAAGGGTCGTTGTCAAAAGAGTTATTGAAACCAGAACAAATTCAATTGGAAATAGTACCAAACCAGGCTCAGAGTAGAACAACTCGCTTACAAGAGACTTTTACTACACAACAGGTAGAACAAAAAATTGCTGAAGCTTTAGCACAACGCGAAAGAGAAAAAGCGGAAGCAGAACTGGGTAAATTTATCGAAATTCGTGAAGCGGCTCTTCAAGCTGCCGGAGTAGAATTAAAAGCTGCTCAACAACACGCTCAAAAAATGACACAAGACAAGGAAAAATTAGTTCAGCAGTTAATTGAAACAGAAAGACAGTTAGCCGCAGTTCAACATCTTCAAGTCACAAACCAGCAATTAGAGCAACGAATAGCTGATTTAGAAAAGGGACTAGAACAAGCCACTCAAAACAGTTGGAATAACACATTTTCTAAGCAAGCCGCAAAAGTTGTCAACTCAGAATTAGAAAAAACAATTGCACCATTAACGTCAGAAGTTGAGCGATTAAATGAGGTAATTTCAACTAGAGAACAGGAACTGGCACAACTCAAAGTTTCTAATCACAAGCAACAGGCTGAATTAACAAATGTTGTCAATTTGATTATAAATACAGATGCAATAAATTTAAATCCAATACCCGTGAATGAAATTGTCAAACTGCTTGTGGGGGAAGGATTTTCAAGTCTTTTTCTATATCTCTGATTTCAGATTTATGGGAAGAGTTTTTGCGCTTGAATTTGGACATTTTAATTTTGACAACACGGGGATTAATACGTTTTCGTCGGGGGCGATCAATTTCAGACTGGGAAATTAATGATAATAAATATTGATGTTGAATTTCTCGTAATTTTAAGGATGAATGGCTGATGAGTTGTACTAAATCTATAACTAGTTGCAAAGATTCAAGAAAACTAAGGAGTAAAGGATTTTTATTATATTCGTTAGCAGATTGGTAAATTAAATCGCGGAGTAGATTATAAGCAATTAACATAGCATAAAGTTCTTGTTCGACTAATTCAGATGTTTTGCTCCGAAAAATAGTGGGCATTTGTCCTTTGAGCGTAGCACATTGATGTGTTTTTATTTCACAGAAACTAATTTCCACCTCCCATCTGCAATGATAGTGAATAATTAATTCTTTGGCAGAAATATTAGGGTCAATAATACTAGTAACTAAACGACGAGGGAGAAAACCAGGAATTTGATATTCAATAACTCGGACAATGATACTTTCCTGATTCCATTGTTTATGCGATTCTGTAGATTTTTCTAAATTGAGAATTTTGCCATTAATTTCTGATAAATAACTTCCATCTGGATATCTAGCCATGTATCCATCTGGCAAACGAGAATCAGAGATAACAGGTAGTTTAACATTAGAAGCTACCCTAAGTAAAAAGTCGCATTCTTTTGTACGAATACTAAAAATAGTTGCAAAGGAATATAAACCAGCATCTAATAAAAATAATAAGTTTTTCTGGTTAAATTGTGCCAGTAATTTAGTCATTAAAGTCCTTTCACCAGTTCCTTTACCTTGGCTCGAACCATAGGTAAAATCTAGGATCAGGCGTGTTGATGCTGATATTAATGTGACTATTCTCAGCATGGGAAAAGCACTTTCTCCTCGACCACATTTAGACTTCCCAAATTTATCACGATTACTTTCAGTATCAGGTGTCGTACCTGTGGAACCATCAAATATTACTGTAGTCCATTTATGAAAGTCATATTTCAATGTTGTCAAACTAGAAGTGAGTTTTTTAAATATTAGTTGAAAAACTGTTAATCCTATACGAACTCTGGCATGACTCATAGCACCTTCAGAAATAAGTTGTTTTGGTAGACAACAGGATAACCACCTCAATCCTGATATCATCCAATCCATTATTCCTAAATAACTTAAATCACGACGGATAGTGGAGAGAATTACAAACCAAATGACAAACGTTGGTACTAGAATCGTTCCTTGACGACATTTACTTGATGAAACACTCGCCAAAGATTCTTTGATAATAGTTGATAAATGTTTTGCAATTGGTTGCAGATCATATTCTGTCGTAAACTGAGTAAGCATCTGATGATGTTCTTTTTGAATTCCCATACAAAACTGTCAAGGATGACTTGAAATAAACTCTTATAAAGCTTAAATATTCTTTCATATTTTGTCAATATATACTATCAGGCTACTCATTTTGGAGCAGGAATAAAAATTCTCGACGAAAAAAATGACACATTTATGATTTTTTAAATTTGATTTCAAATAATTGACAAGATTGATGATTTATAAATTCAAGAAAAATCTCATGATCATATAATTTTAGATACATTTTGCCTGGAGTTTAGACTAAACTGAAGTTATTTTTATGCCTTAATATTTGCAGAATTAATATTAGTAATTATTTGTAGGCTATTAATTTCATTCACGGGTATTGAATTTAATCCCGTACTCTTTGAAGATTAAATTTCGCAATTCCTTCAATAAGGCTAATGCTTCCTGTTGTGGTGAAGCCTTTACTGCCTTAGATTTAGTTGCGGTAGCTGTGTTATTTGTTTTTGCTGATACTTTACCATTAGCTGTATGGCGAGTATTGCCGTTAGTACGAGTTTTGGCGATTGCCATTTAACAAACTCCTTTCAGAAAGTGAAATTTTCACCTCCTTGCCGCAATCGCGGCTTTCATCTCCATTTATTTCCAATTTCATAATTAAGATTCCAAATCTATCTTTGCTGTGACAACTATTTACACTTGCAAATGTCCAAATAAACAAGTAGATTATTCTGGTGATATAGCAATCAGATTTGAGTTATTATAGCTGGCGAGGCGTAGCCATACTGAATCATAAAACAAGCAACAAAAGGCATTAATATTTTATTTAGGATTACTATAGATTATGCTTATTCATATTCAATAAAGCAGTAAAAAAGTACAAAGTTAAACAGGAGCAACAAGAGCGAATACTGACGAATATATTTGCGTAATCTCCTCTTTGCTTCACTATAAAATCGAGCATTTAGAGGAAAATTGTAAGATGAATGCCATGCTAACCGAATTTACCCTGGCCAACTTTAAAAGTTACAGTACAAGCGAAACTCTGAACAGTTCGGCAGTCCCACTGTCCCACCTGTCGAAGAGCCGATTGCCTCTAGGATCTTTGACTGTCCTCATAGGAGCTAATGCCGCAGGTAAAAGTAACGCCCTGGAAGGTTTGCGCTTTCTGTCATGGCTGGCACAAGGGCAAAAACTCTCCAGCATTCAATATGCGGTGAATAGTGCCGAGCGAGTTGTGCGCGGTCGAGTCAATGATTTATGCCATCGAGGAGAATCAAATTTTACCATCGGTTGCCGTTTAGACTCAACAGAGTGGAACGAACTCAATATAACTCTGAATGTGCGTGATGGAGAACTGCATATCAGTAGCGAACGAATTGCTGACTCAATAAATTCAGTCCCGCTATATGAGCTAAATCAGCCTTCTGAAGGGATAAATACTGATGTTAGTGTCGCGTATAACAATTTTACCAAAGGAAAAAACAAGCCACGAATAACGTGTAGTGATCAAATGGCTATCTTTGTGCAATTAGACAGCCCTGCCCGTTTTGATGCCAAATATGACAATTCCCAAAAGATAATTCCAGAGACAGTCCGCGAATATCAACGAGTCTTACAGAATATCCTGTTTCTAGATCCCGTTCCCGCCAAAATGCGCGAGTACAGTTTCAAATCTGATAAGCGATTACAAGAAGATGGTACTAATCTGTCCAGCGTTCTCTATCGCTTGTGGGAGAACCAACCCGAAAATCAACAGGCAATTCTCAACTTTATCCAGAGTTTACCAGAACAGGCTATAGATGGGCTAGATTTCCTTGTTGGTCCACGGGATGAAGTCATGGTGCGACTAGCGGAAACTTTTGGTAATACTCGTCGCTATTGTGAAGCCGCATTGTTATCAGATGGCACTTTGCGGGTGTTAGCGATCACAGCAGCTATGCTATCGGCAACTGAAGGAAGTTTGGTAGTTATCGAAGAAATTGACAACGGTGTTCATCCCAACCGCGCCAAGCATCTACTGTCTAGCATCCGAGATATTGCCGAGCGGCGTAAATTACGAGTGCTGCTTTCCACACACAACCCAGCCCTAATGGATGCTTTACCCGATGCTGCCCTGGGTGATGTAGTCTTTTGTTTCCGAGATCCAGAGGAAGGGAATCAAGGAAATAGTCGCCTGATCAGGCTTGGGGATATGTATGATTTCCCCAGTCTCATATCGCAAGGACCACTAGGACAACTGGTAACTGCTGGGGTAGTGGATAGGTTTGTTAAGTCACCGCACACACCTGAAGACAGAAAACAGCAAGCTCTGGCATGGCTGTCTCGTTTGCAGGAGTACAGCAATGAGTAGTATTTGTCTGATTGATACCAGCATATTCTTGGAAATACTTAACGTTCCCAACTATAATCAACATAGAGCATCAGTTCTCGAAGATTTTCAGACCTATGCTCAATCTGGCTGTACTTTTTTGTTGCCTATGGCGACGATACTCGAAACAGGCAACCATATTGCCCAAAACGGCGACGGCACAATGCGAAGGAAAACAGCCTTACGTTTTGTTAAAGCAGTTAAAGAAGCATTCACAGGTGAAGCTCCCTGGCGAACTACTACATTCCCAAACACAACAGAGATAATGTTATGGATTGACCAGTTCCCGGAGTTGGCTGGTAAAAACAAAGCTCCTGATAAGCAAGAAGGAACAAGCTTCGGGGATCTCAGCATCATTGAAGAATTTAATAAATCGTGTAAACGTTTCCCCATGAGTGAAGTATTTATCTGGTCACTAGACAGAGATTTACAGAGCTATCATCAAACGCCAACATGATCCAGTAGTAGACTAGCACTAGTAAAGGAGGCAGTATGGCAACAATTACGATTCGTAATATATCCGATGAGTTGCTTGAGCGCATTAAACGCTTGGCGGCACAAAAGGGGATTTCGATGGAGCAAGAAGTCCGTGATTTGTTGCAAAAACGTTATGGGCAACGGGATGAAGTGCTTGCTCGTATTCGTCAACGGGCGGAGGTATTACCGATGGAAGCAGAAAGTCGGGTGCAGTCTTGGAAATCAGAAAGACGACCTTGATGGTAGTTGATACGATGGTTTTCGTCTATGCTGCCTATGTTCTGGTGTATGTAGATGACAAGCATAAACATAGCCCATTGGTTAGTAATAATTATCCATAAGGCTAAGGCATTGGTAATGATTTTGCTCTACAAGAGGTAAGTAAGTCATTCACATCAAATTTATGAAATTGACAGACTGGCCTGCTTTAGCTAACCAAAATACGGCAATTGTGGCTGTGGAATATCAGACACCTGACAGAATGCAGATTTTAGAGCAGTTTTACCATTGGGGTGAGGAGCAATCTTTGTCAATCTTTCTCTGGAATCCCGGTTATTGCGAACTACAACAATTAATTCAGCATCAAGGTCAGTACATCTTACAGTCAACTGATAGGGGTAACAAGAAGGATATTCTTCAGTATCTTTTGTCAGACTATCAACCAGGTATTTATTTGTTAGAGGGAGTGTTACAGGAAGATAATGGTAGCCAAATTAGTCAAAAACTTAGCTATCAATTACTGAATGCTTATCATCAAGCTTTGTGGAGTCAGCAAGATAATTATTGGGTGTTACTAGAAACTTACGTTCAACTACCTCTAGAATTACAGCCCTTTATTCCTGTACTGTCTAATCCATTGCCAAACCAACAGCAGGTAGAACTGATTGTACAGCAGTTTTTTGATTGTTGTTCGCCCTCGGCTTTAGGCAATGGCTACTCTTACTCAAACACAGCTTCAACAAACCAAGCATTGCAATTGCTAATTCGTGCCTGTCAAGGTTTACCCAGAGGCGAGATAAATTTGCTCCTACAGCAATGTTTAGGTTTTGCAGATCAACTTGAGGATATTGCCCAATTAGTTCTTGATCATAAAGTTAACAAATTAAAGGGACGGGGTTTAGAGTACATTGCTCAACCGGATATCCCGTCATCTGCGGGGTTAGATTTATTGGCAACAAGGTTGGAGACTATTACCTGTTTGCTACAACCAGAAGCACAAACATATAATTTGCAGTTTCCCACGGGAATGTTGTTATGGGGACCACCAGGAACAGGTAAAAGTTTATCTGCCAAGTTAGCAGCCAAGAAAATGGGCTTGCCACTGTTAGCCGCTAATTGGGGTGTACTATTGGGCAGCCCTCATCCTGACAGAGCCTTAAAGGAATTTATTGCTTTGGTAACATCCCTTGCTCCCTGCGTTCTCTATTGGGATGATTTTGATAAAGGTTTTGCTGGCTGGGACTCGAATGCAGATGGAGGTGTAGCCCGGCGGTTGTCTGCGGGATTATTAACTTGGATGCAGGAACACCAAGAACCTGTTTATACAATTGCCACTATCAACCGTCTAGAAATGCTACCGACGGAATTAGTGCGTCGTTTTGATGATATCTTTTTTGTAGATTTACCCCATGAGGGGGCAAGATACGAAGTTTTCAATTTGCATTTAGCTAAGTATTTTTCACTTTTTCTAGGTAATGATTCACCTTGGAGTGATGAGCAATGGCGGAGGCTGTTGGCTGAGTATAGGATTTGCACTCCAGCCGAAATTGGTAATGCTGTGCGTCGTTGTGCTGAGAACGCTTTTGCTCAAGGTAGAGCAGGAAAGATTGAGTTTGAGGATTTGTTGAGACAGCGATCGCAATTTACTCCGGCAATGGAGCGAGAATCAGAACAAATGCAAGCTATTCGCAATCAGGCTATTTATGCTCAACCTGTATCGAGTCAGGATATTTCACCGTTTGCTTATCAGCATCGAGAATTATTTGAGTAACCTGAATGTAGTCTTGAAAATTATGCCCAATGTCGTATTTCAAAATACGACATTTATGAAAATTCTCTATCTTCTTACAGTTGTCGAATTTTAAAATACGACAAAAAATTGATATATTAAAAGCAAGCACGAATAAAATTTTATGAAACAGATAGTTATTGCACTTCTGGCTAACGCTGGTGGAGTAGGTAAGTCTACGATTAGTACACATCTTGCCTATGAAGTCAGTAAGCGGGGTTATCGAGTAGCTATGCTAGATTTAGACCCCCAACGTTCATTAGATGTATTTTGTGGTTTATCGCCAGCCGAAGCAAATTTAACAACAGTAGAATTATTTTCTAAAGATTTTAAAGGTGATTGGTCATTAGCACCAGTTTGGGATTCTAAAGTTGAAGTGTGCCAAGGACATCCCTTATTAGCAGAAATGGCTAATGAACTGGTCATCAGAAAACGGGGAGAATACAGTTTAGCGGACAAACTCAATAAATATCCATTACCTCATAACTTAATTATCTTGGACTGTCCAGCAACATTGGGGATGCTAAATGTCAATGCTTTAGCTGCGGCTACTCATGTATTAGTTCCAGTCCAATTAGAGATGAAAGCTATTTCTGGTTCAGCAGAGTTAGTAGAATGGTGTATTTCCACCAGTGACGAGTTACAACTTGAACCCCGACCACCAATTTTAGGGTTTGTTCCCAGTATGTATAACGGCGTAGTAGCTATGCACAGACAATATCTAGCACAGTTACCGGCAATTGCGGAGAGATTAGGAATCAAGTTATATCCCAAAATTCGGAGTTCTAACGAATTTAAAAATGCTAGTGCCTATGGTTTACCATTGCACAAGTATCGTCCTAAGCATCCAGCTTGTAAAGATTTTAAATTAGTTGTTGATGATGTCATTGCCTTAATTCAGGAAAAATATTGACACTCTCACCGCTAAGGCTACAGATGTAGCAGAAGTACCGTCACTGAGCAGTTCGACCCTTCGACAAGCTCACTGTCAGACTTGCCGATAGCGTGGCGTAAGCCATAGTGTCACTTATATCTCAGCCCTAAAGGGATGGTTCCTGAGCTTGTCGAAGGACTGAGTTTTACGCTTACCGAGTTATTCTATCAGGAGGTTTAGATGGCAAAAGGATTACCGCAAATAGGTGATAAATTTAAAGGCGCAGTCCAGAAAACAGATCAAGAACAGAAAATTACGGATTTGCAAGCTGAAGTAGAAAAACTACGAGCATTGCAATCACCAGAATTAGAGACGGAAATAGCTAAACTGCGCGAACAATTGCAAACGCAAACAGGTGAGATTGCCATTGATATAGGTTTAATAGATCCTAACCCTAACCAACCAAGACAAACAATTACCCAAGAATCCATTCAGGCCAAAGCCAGATTACTAAAAAAACATGGGCAGATTACACCAGTAATTTTAGTTCCGCACAATCACAGTCGTTATCTACTCTTGGACGGGCAGTTACGTTGGTCAGGAGCGCAGGTCTTAGGGTGGGAGACTATTCGGGCATTAATCGTCCCACCACCAGATGATTTAGACCAATCATCGTTATTGACTTTTCTGGGGTTTGAAGATTTAAATCCACTAGATAAGGCAGAAGCCATATTTAAGGAGATTACTAAATCCACTGGATTAGAATTGGATGAAGTTACGACAAGTCTAGCAACTGTACTCAAGCGAATTGAACGTAATAATCAAATTAAGGAATTGACAAAATTATTAGTTGCTAATAGTGAAGAGCAACAACAGGGTTTAGAAGCACTGGAAATTATTAATGAAGAGCAAGCTTTATTTTTAGTGTTTTTGGAGTTTGGCTTAAATCCGGCTTCTGTTAAATCCAATCTCTTACCAATGTTATCTTTGCCAGAAGATTTAAAAAAAGCCATTCGTGAAAAAGGACTCAAAGGCGCACACGCTTTAGCATTAGCAACATTGTCAGCAAAAACTTTGAAAATTTCAGAACAAGAAGCAGCTAGAGAACGAATCAAAGCGACAGAACAGGTATTGAAGGAAAATTTAACTGTCCCTGAGACACGGGATTTAATCAAAGGCATTAAGGCTAGATATTTAACACCAGAGCCATCAGAATCGAAAGAAATCAAAGCAGTTCTTCAAAAAATTAGTAGTGGGTTATCTGAGACGACTTTAGCTAATGCTAGTCGTGAACAACTGCAATCTTTACAAGAAATATTAGCACAGAAGTTAGATGAAATTGGTCAATTAATTGGTTCTTCGTAATAGGTATTGAATCGGCTACAGAGGCACTAAACGCATCATTAACCAGTTTACACACTTCTTATACTCAAAGCCTATGCAGAATCTTCGCTCAATACTTAAACGGCAAACACCCAGGATTATCCTCTGCCCATGCAGTAGCTTCTGCTACTAGCAATTCGTGACCCGAATCCAGGTAAAATTGCATCTTGAACGTCTTCTCCAGGTGTTGGCGCTCTTGACCACCAATGAGTCGCCCTGAAATTAGGCAGTATTCCCGCACCTTTTTTCTGGCATGACTTACTGCCATTAATTTCAGTTTTGTTACCCGCTTGAGTTCCTCGATTCTTAAGTTCTCATCAACAGTAGAATCATCAGCAGAGGTATTTTCCTGCCCATAATTAACACTTCGGAGTGCAGGTTCTGGTATTTCAGTATCCGGTATCAGATTATCAACAGAGCCACTTTGCCACCCATTATTGCCACCTTGAAGCAGTGATTCTCCTGAAACTGGATCTAGCAGTGTCTCACCCCCAACAAATGCGCTCTGCAACCCGTTGTTAACAACTTCCTGTGCTGGTTCTGGTGTTACCATAGCTGGTGTGCCATCCTCAACAGAATCTATTTGCCCCCCGTTATTGCCATTTAGGGTTGATGTTTCTGGTAAAACAGGGGATTCTATCAAATCACCAGTCAAAGCAATTTCCTGCCCATTCTTTGGCGTGTGGAGTGAATGTTCTGCTGTCTCTTCTGCTCTCGAAACAACTACACCCAATTCAACTAAACCCAGTCCGTCAGTCTCCGCCATTGATAAGTTTTCTTTATCGCTTTTTGGCGAGTCGCTGCAAATTGAAGAAGATAAGAAATCCTGATGAATAAGAACTTGATTTAACTGCAAAACAATCGGTTTAACTGTTGATTCTAATTGATTGTGGAATTGAGTTAAATCAGTTTCAGGACTATTAAGAGAATTTATGAATTCAATAGTTTCTAGAGACTTAATTACTTCTGATTGGTTTAATTCCTGTTGATTTGATTGCTGCTGACAAACTTGAACTTCGAGATCACAATCCTGAACTTCGGAGTTTTCGTTTTTTTCCTGTTGTTCAATAATCTCTCCGGCTACCTCAGCCCCTGCGGGACTGGTAGCAAAAGGTAAACATAATACCTTCATATAGGAGAAGTGAGTGTAATCACAGTCTGGGTAAGGGTTTTGAGGTTCTTGTTTTTTCCACGTTGATTGGGATGGGTAAAAGTGAGTGTAATCACAGTCTGGGTAAGGGTTTGAGCTATTTTTTGGCTCTTGGCTATTTCCTGAATTGATATTCCCATCCAAGATAGTATCTGCTAGATTAATGCTGTTTATTTGAATCCTATTTTGTTGGTTGTTATTTGTTTCGACGTTATTTGTTTTATTGCTATTGTCTGTGTTGGTATTTTGTAAGTTGCTGTTATTCAACCAAGGATCTGGAATGTACCATTGGGGATGCCATAAATGCTTATGCTTGTATAATGTGTTTTGACTGAGTGTTTTGTTATATTGACGTTTATATTCTGCACTTATCTGTTGACTTCTTTCGGTTACTCCTTCACTTAATCCTAGTTCTGTGTTTAATTCTGTTTGTACTGGCAAGGTATTTTGACCTTCTGTACTTCTGTACTGCTGTATTCTTGGTTGTGTTTCTAATTTTTGCACTATAACTTTAATGCGTTTTTGCGTTTGTTCGCTGCGTTGCTGGTTTTTACTTTTGGGTTTTTCAAAGGGGATGACGTTGTTTTGGTTTTGATATTTGGTTATTTCTCTTATATCTGCTATGGCTAGGGCAAATGTATTCAAGTATGTTCCTAATGGGCGCTTGGGATAGCTGGCGTAGGGGGTATACCATTGGTGTCTTTCTGTGCATTTTACCCAGTCTCTGACTCTGGTTTCGATGCGGTGTTGATGACGACAATACTGTGTGTAGCCTGGGGCATTTCTAGCGGTTTCAATGGCGTATTTAACTAGGTTTTCGGCTTGTAGGTCTAAGAAGACGATGCCGTAGCCGACGATGATTTGCAGGAGGGTGTTTGTTTGTCCATATCCTGTCCACCCTGTGGCGATGATTTCTTCCCAGTTGGCTTGCCATTCTTCGATTTTGATGCTGGCTTTTTGCCGATATTGTTCTCTTGTATGCCGCTTTCTGGCTTTTTTGCAGGCATATCTGAGTTTACTGAGGTCTTGACGACGGGCTGCATGATCACAATGGTCGAGGAAGGTGGCTACTGAGTCGCTGATTGGTTGCAGGTCGTCGTCTAGAAGGAGTGCGCCGCTTCCAGGCTGCATGGGGCAACGAATGGCTTTGTAGTTGGTGATGCTGTCTTTTCCCCAGGGTTTGGGGTTGGGGAATATTTCTATTTGTCCGGCACTGATCTTGCCGCCTGTATCTTTGATTGTTTGTTCTAGGGCGCAGGCTAGGTTGAATGTGGGGATTGGGGCTGTGAAGGGGATGATGATGTGATAACCACCACTATAACTTGATTGGATGGGTACTAGGTTGAGTATGCCTATGTCTTCTAGGGCGAATTTGATGGTTTGATAAGCTTCTAGGTTATGGTAATTACTGCCTGTATCTATGTCTATTGTGGCGTAACGGGTATATGAACCAAAGCGAATGCCTACTAGCAGGTCGTTGTTTTGATGGTATGCCCACAGTTCTGATGGCTGGAGGTAATAGTCTATTGTTGTCCAGGCTGGTTTGCTGTGAAAGTTATTAGCTGCAAATGGGATTAGGGCTGGGGCAACTATGGCACTCCAAGGATGGGAAAAATATTTTACGTAGCGTTTTCCCAACTCGGAGGCTGGTAGCTGGGGTTCTATTTTGGGTGGGGATTTTTTCCGGCGATTTGTTTTAGCGAAGTTGTCTGGATTTTCTGAGTTTTGTGGTAGATACATGATTGGCTTTCCTCGATGTTTTATGTTTTTCATCGGGTAGCCGCTAGTTGGCATTTAACCTCTGTGGTTGTAAAAAGCTGCTATTGGGCTTAAAAGCTTTGAATAAGCCTGATTTTTGTTGCTGTTAGCAATTTTCAGTTATTTTCAGGTAAATGAACTACATTTTTTCTCAGATAGAGGCGCAAGGCCAGAAGGAAATAGAGAAACAAGAGTGTAGTACAAATACATGAATTCTGCTGTAATCAGAAATTCCCAGAAGTCTTTCATATAAGGGGTTTAGAGCCATTCGCAGATTTTTACTATCTTGGTTTTATGCCTAATTGTTGGTAAACGGGTAACTCATGGTCTAGAATGAGATCAAAATATTCATATTTTTTCGTTGAGCTTGGATAGCTCGCCGGTTGCTGAAACGACTGGAAATCGTTTCGCTGTTTTGGTCTTCTCATTCTTTCTAGTTCTAGACTTTTCGTTCTAGACTTTTGAGTTGTCCTGTTACCTAAACTAAGCAACTAGCGGACTACCCAGCCTTTTTTTTGGAGTGGTGAGACTCCCGTAACAAAGACTGATTGATTAAATTCAGCAGTTCTATTTTTAAATCCATACACAAAATTCCTTGGTAAATGCAGTCTTTTTATTGTAAACCTCTGAAACTGCTATTGACGTAGCCACATCTCCCTTATTTCGCATCAACAAGGGGATTTTCCAGTCATAGACAGTCGCTCAGGTCAATATTTATCAGAAAATAGGCTGAAAACCCCGGAATTGAAACCTAAAAATCCTAAAATTTTTAGGCGTTAATGTCTTTGAAGCCGGGAATGTACGCGAAGCGTTCCAGAAGGGTAAGCCATAGGGGGGATTTATCCCGCAGCGACTTATATTAACTATTTGCAACAGGAAAGGTAATCAACCTGTCTAAAAACCTAACTGCCTAACGGTAATCTGTACCTTGACAATTAAATCTATGCGGTTCTACCTGCATTGTTCTAGTTTCCTCCTAGCAGTAGGTAAAAGATTTATAGGGGCTAGACGAATCAGAATTTTGAAACATGAAAGTTTCATACCAAACAGGACTTGCAGCAATGCAACTACGGTCGGGCAGACCGAAAGTTAACGCTTGGGGAGAATCCCACCTCTGAGCTAGATAACGCAAGGAGTCTGGTTTAAGTGGTCTCGTTGAACCAAGAATCCCCGTGTCTTCAGACCAGGGAGTGTCAAGCCATATTGGCAGGAACAGTGTTTGAAAACGGATCTATCTTCTCCGCAAAAAAACCCTTACTTTCATTCGATTTTTCGTAAGTTTATTTTAAAAAAGCCCAGAGGCTTAGATATAAATCTAATACTCTGGAACTCTATTATTCTTTTTCCTTATTACTTCCGAAGTAAAACCCTAAAGCAAAACTGAGTAAAGGTACTTGGTAAGTCATTGTTTGCGAAACAAGGTCTTTGATAGCAGCTTTGTCAGCGTTAGGGTTAAAAACTGTCAATGCTATTAATAAATAACTTGCGCCTAAAGAACAAGCGAATGTCTTTGCTAAAAACATTGCTAGGTTTCCGCGTGTCGTCTCCCTCCTTTGCTCAATCAACTTAGCCGTTTCTTCATTAAGTTCTTTAGCAGTTCTTGAATTGAGAGGGATAGATGTTATTTGATCAGAAACATCCAGTTCTTTATCAAAATTTACAACAGGCATTGTGCCAATAGCAGTCAATGTCTCTTGTTGGATTTCGATGTGAGAAGAGATATTTGGCTCAGGGGAACCATTAGAATTTTTCTTTAATTTAGTCATTTAGAAAGTCTCAGGTATTTTAAGTCTTCCAACGCCTGAGTTATCTAAAAAGCACCTCCCGAATTTCTTTGTCAGGTCTTTGAAGTAACACTTTTGTTCCTTGCTGTCTTTCCTGTAGTAAATATGCCTCCGTTGCAATTGCTTTACGGAGAGCTTCATTTTGAGAAATACCTTGGGATTCTGCAAGGAATGTCAACATAGCAGCAACGTCAGCAGACAAGCTGATAGACATACGCTTTATGTTAGGGGCGTTGGAAGCTTGTTCACTGGACAATCTGGCTGAGGCGAAACTCTGCCCAGTATCTAAATAATCGGAATCAGGGAATTTAATAACCATGATTTATGTCCTTGTCTGTTTTCCTTTGTTTTGTGGAGACCTTTGGCTAGGTCTCGTTAATAATTAGTATACAATAAAAATAAAAAAATGGTGCGTCAATTACACCATTAACACACCATAATTAATCTAGTAAAAACTGTCACTAAGCATAAATATTACAAAACTTTTGTTTGTAGTATGAGATTACATAACTGAAATCTTTATTCTTTCGTACCAATGTTGTTGGTTTAAATTTTAATATCTAAGAAGATACGAATATAGGCGGATTGTTGCGGATTTAGTGGGAGATCGCCCATCTTCTTGCCTATTAAATATCCATTAATTTCAAAGCACTACTATCATTTGGTCTAGCCTTAAGATACCTGTCAGTGATAGCTAAATTGCTATGACCTAAAGTATCCTTAATCAGCACCGGGTTTACCCCCCGTTCGGCTGCGTGTGAACCATGAGCATGGCGCAACCAGTGACAACTAACTTTATCACTCAAACCTGCTGCGGCTGCCACCACCTTAATAATGGGATGGAGATTCTGGCGTTCTAGATGTCCCCCCTTCTGACTAGAAAACACAGCATCTGTAGCCACAGCATCCCCTTTAAATTCCATCAGTTCTGTCCACAACTTTGATTTAAGTAAAATAGTGCGCGACTTATTACCTTTACCCTGTCGCACATATACTTGCCCACTATCACCTCTAGTATGAAGTTCGGCCCAAGTTAATTGGCAAAGCTCATGAGAGCGCAAGCCTGCCTGATACAACAATTTTACAATTAACAGATTGCGTTGAGCGATTGCTTGCCGTTTAGCAGATTTAGCATCACCCACCATCGCTGCTGCCGCCCGTACCATCAACTTAATATCAGCCTCATCCAAATAGCGTTCATTAATCGCATCGGGTATTTCTCCCAATTTCAAAGCCATCCCCACATTGAAGGGCAAATAACCAATTTTGTGAGCAAAACTAATCAAACTTTTCACCGCTGCCAGATAAATGCGCCTAGTGCTGGCAGATTGTGTGGAAAACTGGGTGCTGTACTCCACCAAATCCTCATAAGTAATGTGGCGCAAAGGTTTCCTCAAAAACCGCAAGAAATGCTTAACGTAACGCTGATAGGCACGCACCGACGACTCCGCCTTACCATCCAACCACAAAGTAATCAACTTCATTTCAGCTTGAGCCGGGGATAGTTCCGAGATGGCCTGGCGATATTGAGAAACGTGGACGAGTGAGAGAGGCATAATTTCTACACTATGATTAATAAGACATAAGAGCAGTTAAGTCTGGTTTTATGTTGTCTGATTTTTATTGTCACCCTTAATGGGTAATCCAAATCCATCTCTCTGATTTATTAATTTGTGTAAAGTGCTGACTTACTTATGTGGTTGATTGGCTAATTGTTAAATAAAAGACATTTTAACCTCTTCAACTTCCCCACCTGGCTACGCTGTAGCTTGCTTCTTTGAAGGAGTAAATGAGATGGAGTATCTCGCAAAAAACAAGATGAATATGAAGTAATTCATAGTGCAGTTCTCTGACTTTCCCAAAAATTTGTAGTATGCTCTTGACATCAAGTAGTATTTGTATTACATTTGTAATATCAACACAAACGCCTCCTCCAAAAGGCAAAAAAACACTCAGAGCAATCATGCTTTTATTGGGTCTGTAGCTCTAATGGTAGAGTTCCTGGATTCACTTGTGTCCTGACAGAAAAAGCTTACATACTTGCTCAATTGGTAGAGCGATCATCTTGAAAATGATAGGTTGCAGGTTCAAGTCCTGCGGTGTAATCACAGCTTTTTCAACTTACACGAGGTGTGAGTGCAACTCTCACAGGGAGGGTATCGGTTCAATCCCGATCAGATCCATGAATAACAATTTGTAATTAAAAAAAGAGGTGATGACAATGGTTCATATTCGATTTGAGGGACGTTCTGTTGATGTTACAGAAACACAACTGGGAATTACAGCAGGGATGAATGATGTAGTAGTTAAGGATATTGTTGCTCGACATTTAGATGTGAAAAAAGATCGCCTTTCTGCTTACATAATTGATCGTCGTCCCAGTGGTGATTTAATCATCCGTCCTGAAGCTGTTTATGGTTAAAGTGTTTAGTATTCCGCGCCCCGACAGAAGAAACATACATACACATTTATAACGGTTCTAAGGTAGCAAAATTCGAGCAATCGAACCAGCGAAGCATGATCAGTCTCTCGCAGATTTAGCTTGCGTGTCCACTGCCAATATTTGGTAAGAACAACCGTAGCTGTAAAAAGTTTCTTGAACTTGATGGTCAGGTTTATAGCAAGTCTTACCGCTGGAATCGAATTCGGTTAGATAGCAGTTACCGCGATCACTTTTACATCCATCCTGAAACCGGAATTCTTTGTGCAGTTCAGAAAGTAAATCGAAAACAGAAGCAAGAACAAGAACAAACTGATATTGTCATCATTGATAATTATCATCAATATCAGAAGGTAAACGAAATATGGTATTTAATTACCTTTGCAGATTTTCCGCCGTTAACTGATCATGTTACTGATGTTCTGAAAGGGTTAATTCATCGTTCTGCTGCAATTTATAGAGGTCGAAAAATTTACGCTGCCAAGAAACAGCAATGTAGCAAGAAAGAAATTCGATTGATTTTAAATCAACTTGCTAAAACTTAGAATTTTCACTTCGTACCCTAACCGAGAAAGCTTACATACTAGCCGAATTGGAACAGGCGCTTGAATCAAAATCAGGAAACTACGGGTTCAAATCCCGTGTGTGAATCAACAGCTTTTTTAACTTGTACGAGGTGATTTTATTTATTTCCATTGGCAGTTGTTGCCGCGCCCTAATCTCGGAAGCTTACATAACTCTGCACAAGTTAAACACAATGCTTCCACAACTTGCGCGGTGACTCTATCACCCCGCGTGCAACACTGCCTCCGGTAATTTTGGATTTTAGATTTTGGGTTATTGCAATCCAAAATCGTAAATCCGCAATCCAAAATTCTTAGAGGAGGTGATCATGAATACTAATACCGCAGAACGTGACTTGCGTTTAGAAATGCTCAACAGTTTGCTGACTACCCCTCACCGCAAACTTGAGCAAGTGGCAGAAATTCATAAATTAATTGTTGAACTTGATCCGATATTTTACGGACACCTAGCTGTTTGGTATCAGCGTTATGGTGATGTTCGTGACCACAAAGAAGTATTCCTAGCTCATTTGCTAACTAGCAATTTGACTGAACACAGGGATGCTGGATTTGTGATGCTGCAAGAGTTTCCACCCTATCAGGTGGCTCGTGTGGTGGATTTTATGAAACAGCAACAAAATAAGTTGCCTCGTTCGGCTCGGACTGCGGTGCGGCTGTATCTGAAGACAAGGGAAAGTAATCCGGCTTTATTTGATCGCGCTGCTTTGCGAGGTCGTAAAGCAATGAAACACCTGTATGCTTCCCTGCACATCAAGCCCAATGAACGAGCGAATGCAATTTTGTTTCGCAATACTCCGCCAACAGGTTCTTTAGCAGATATCCTAAAACAGCTTGCTAAGGCAGAAAAAGCGGCAGAACAGGCACGGTTGATTGTGGAGTTCAAAATTCCTTATGCGATCGCTATTGGTGCTATTAAACAACTCACACCTGTTGTCTTGGTGGCGTTAATCAACAGTATGAGTCCCCAAGAAGTGATCAATAACCTCAAGTCAA